>DATAJN010000260.1:0-4728 GCA_036262105.1 Ilumatobacteraceae bacterium | reverse complement strand
CGGGTCGCACGTCTCTGCCGGCGGTTCACCCGTTCAACGCCGGGCCGGTCGGCGCGACGGGGTGCATCAGCGCCAACGACCTGGCCGGCGCAGCAGACGTGATCCTCGCGGTCGGCACGCGGCTGCAGGACTTCACCACCGGGTCATGGACTGCGTTTGCCGGCGACGCTCAATTGATCGGGCTCAACGCAGCCCTGTTCGATGCCGTCAAGCACCGCTCGCTGCCGGTGGTCGGCGACGCGCGTGAGGGGCTGCGCGAGCTCGACGACCGGTTGTCGGGCTGGGTGGCCGACGAGAACTGGGCGTTGCGCGCCAAGAACGTCACCGCCGACTACCACGCCTACATCGATGGCCTTGCCGACCCGTCTGCGGTGGGCGCCAGCGGACGCCCGACCTACGCGCAGGTGATCGGCGCCGTCGATCGGGCGCAGCAGCCGCGTGACTACGTGTTCGCTGCTGCGGGTGGTCTCCCGGGCGAGTTGGTCAACGGCTGGCGTGCCAAGGAAGCCGGTGACTTCGATTGCGAGTACGGGTTCTCGTGCATGGGCTACGAGATCTCCGGTGCGTGGGGCGCCAAGATGGCCCGGCCCGACGACGAAGTCATCACGTTCGTCGGCGATGGGTCGTACATGATGATGAACAGCGATCTGTACAGCTCGGTGCTCTCCGGGCACAAGTTGATCGTGATTGTCTGCGACAACGGTGGCTTCGCGGTCATCAACCGGCTGCAGATCAACCAGGGCGGCGTGCCGTTCAACAACCTGATCGAGAACGCTCGCCATCGCGAGTTGGTCTATGTCGACTTCGCCGCCCACGCGGCGGCCATGGGTTGCGACAGCGAGCGCGTGGCCTCGGTGCATGAGCTGGAAGGCGCTCTCAAGCGCGCCCGGCACAACGACCGCACGACGGTCATCGCCTTGCAGACCGACGCGTACTCGTGGACCGGTGGTGGAGCGTTCTGGGAGGTCGGTGTACCCGAGGTCAGCGACCGCTCCGACGTGCAGGCCGCCAAAGCGGCGATGGTCAGTGGAAAGAAGCAACAGAGGATCGGAACGTGACAGACACTTCGGGCAAGCTTGCAGGCAAGGTCGTCGTGATCAGCGGCGGCACGCAGGGTCTCGGTGAGGCAGTTGCCAGACAGGTGGTCGCCGACGGTGCCGCCGGCCTCGTTCTCGCCGGGCGCTCCGCCGACAGGGGCGCGGCGCTCGCCGCCGAGCTCGCCGGGCTCGGCACTCCAACAATCTTCGTCGAGGTCGACATGACCGATCCCGCGGCGCCACGCGCGGTCATCGATGCTGCCGATCAGCGATTCGGAGTCGTGCACTGCGTGGTGAACGTGGCCGCTGCCACCTGGCGCGACAACGTGTGGACCGCAACTCCTCAGGGCTTCGAGGAGATGATCGGCGTCAACGTCCGCGCCCCGCTGTTCATGATCCAGGCTGCTGCCGAGGTCATGCGCCGCGAAGGCGTAGCCGGTTCGATTGTCAACATCGGTTCCACCAGCGGCCACGGCGGCCAGCCATTCATCCTCAGCTACTGCGTCTCCAAGGGTGCGCTCGAGACCATGACCAGGAACCTCGCGTTCTCCCTGATGCGACACAAGATCCGGGTCAACGAGATTGCTCCTGGATGGATGGACACCGAATCCGAAGATGCCGTCCAGCGCAAGTTCCACGGTGCAGCCGACGGCTGGCTCGAGAAGGCCGAGGCCGGCCAGCCGATGGGTCGACTGATCAAGCCGCCAGAGGTTGCCAAGGTGGTCGCTTTCTACCTGTCCGACGAGTCGGGAATGCTCACCGGCAACATCGTCGATTACGACCAGTCCGTTCACGGTGCCGGTGATGCGCCGAAGCCCTCACTTCAGGAGACTCCACAATGACACTCAGGATCGGCGTACTCGGCGTAGGGCGCATCGGCAAGATGCACGCCGAACTCGTGGCTCGGCAGGTGCCCGGCGCCTCGCTGGCGATGGTGCAAGACATCAACGCCGAAGCGGCCTCGGCGATCGCTGCCGATCTCGACGTGCCCTACACCACCGACGTCGACGAGCTTGTCGAGTCCGGTGATGTCGACGCCGTGGCCATCTGCAGCAGCACCGACACCCACGTGCCGTTGATGATTGCCGCCGCCGCTGCAGGAAAGGCGATCTTCTGCGAGAAGCCGGTGTCGCTCGACCTCGGCAAGGTCGACGAAGGCATGGCGGCCGTGCGGGCCGGCGCCGTTCCGATCCAGATCGGGTTCAATCGGCGGTTCGACGCTGCTCATGCCTCGGTGCGCGCCGCGGTCGTCGATGGATCGGTCGGCGACCTCCACATCGTCCGGATCACCAGCCGTGATCCGGCACCCCCACCGATCGCCTACATCAAGGTGTCGGGCGGTCTGTTCCTCGACATGATGATCCACGACTTCGACATGGCCCGTTTCGTCACGGGCAGCGAGGTGGTCGACGTGTATGCCCAGGCCGCGGTGCGCGTCGATCCGGCGATCGGGGAGGCGGGCGACGTCGATACGGCCCTGGTCATGCTCCGTCACGAGAACGGGTGCATCACGGCGATCGACAACAGCCGCCAGGCGGTGTACGGCTACGACCAGCGCGTCGAGGCCTTCGGGTCCGGCGGGATGGCCGCGTCGGAAAACCCGTTGACCCACACCGGCATGCGCCGATCTGCCGCCGGCACGATCAGCCAGACCATCCCGTACTTCTTCCTCGACCGCTACACCCCCAGCTACATCGAAGAGTGGAAGGCCTTCGTCGGCTACATCGCCGACGGCGGCCCGTCGCCCGTGTCTGCCGAAGACGGCCGGGCCCCACTCGTGATCGGCTTGGCCGCCTGGAAGTCGTACCGCGAAGGCCGCCCAGTGCGCTGCGACGAAATCGGCTGAAGCACTCGTCGCGCCCGAACCGCGCAGGCAGAGAATGTCCCCGAACTGGGGACATTCCGTTCCTGCGTGCGCCGGGTCACGACCTAGTAAAGCATTGAGCGTGTTCCACACGTGACAAGGTGTTTGAACTACGGGTGTGCCTGGGTGAACTTCTCTCGGGACTCGCGGATCTCCCGCCAGGCGGCGTCTTTTCCGGCGATCCCTGCTGACGATGATTCCTTGCCCGGCTCGAGCGCCTTGTAGACCTCGAAGAAGTGCTGGATCTCGCTCACCAGCTGGGGCGTGAGGTCACTGAGATCGTGCACATCGTTCCACCGCGGTTCCTTCGGCGGAACGCACAGGATCTTTGCGTCCTCGCCGGCCTCGTCGTGCATGTACAACACACCGACCGGGCGGGCCGCGACCCACACCCCCGGGTAGACGGCGTCCTCCAGTAGAACGAGGGCATCGAGAGCGTCGCCATCTCCACCTTTGGTGTTGGGGATGTAGCCGTAGTCGGCGGGATAGGTGGTTGCGGTGAAGAGCCGCCGGTCGAGGAACACTCGACCGGTGTCGTGATCGATCTCGTACTTGTTGCGGCTGCCACGCGGGATTTCGATGACGACGTGGATGCAATCGTCGGGGAGCGGGCTGAGGGCCATGCGGCCATGCTCGCATATCTGCCGTGGGTGCAAAGTTCGCAGGAAGTAGCGTGAGGATCCTCTATGGAGTTCCGCCGCATCACCAACCTGCCCCCGTACGTGTTCACGATCATCAACAACCTGAAGATCGAGGCACGGCGAGCAGGGGTCGACGTGATCGACCTCGGGTTCGGCAACCCCGACATCCCGTCACCGCAGATCGCCGTCGAAAAGCTCAGCGAGTCGGCCCACATCGCCCGCAATCATCGGTATTCCGTCAGCCGTGGTCTTCCGAAGCTCCGCGAGGCGGCGGCCGCGCTGTACGAGCGCAACTGGGGCGTGAAGCTCGACCCGGAGCTGGAGATCACCAACACGATCGGGTCGAAGGAAGGCTTCAGTCATCTCATGTGGGTGCTGCTCGATCGTGGAGATGCCGCGATCGTGCCCAGCCCGAGCTATCCGATCCACATCTACGGTCCGCTGTTCGCCGGCGCCGACCTGCGCCAGGTGCCGATGCGACATCTTGCCGATCCTCGAGTGCAGGGCGACTTCACCGGCGACTTCTTCGACAGCCTGACGACCGCCTATGACATCGGTTGGCCCAAGCCACGGGTGCTCGTGATCTCGTTCCCGCACAACCCCACCGGAGCGGTCGTCGACCTCGACTTCATGCAGCGTGTGGTCGATTTCTGTCGCGAACGGGAGATGATCGTCGTTCACGACTTCGCCTACGCCGACATCGGTTTCGACGGCTACAAGCCGCCGAGCATCCTGCAAGCCGAGGGCGCCAAGGAATGCGCCGTGGAGCTCTACTCCATGACCAAGAGCTTCTCGATGGCCGGGTGGCGTTGCGCGTTCCTGGTCGGCAACGGCGAGGTCGTCCAGGCGCTCGTCAAGCTGAAGAGCTACCTCGACTACGGCATGTTCCAGCCGGTGCAGATCGCGGCCACTGTCACCATGAACGAAGCCGCCGACTATCCGAAGGAGGTGTGCTCGATCTACCAGGGCCGCCGCGATGCGTTGATCGACGGGCTTGCTCGCATCGGCTGGGAGATCCCGAAGCCGAAGGGTTCGATGTTCGTGTGGGCGCCGATCCCGGAGCCGTACTCGGAAATGACCTCTGTCGAGTTCTGCTCGCATGTCGTGCGCGAATGTGAGGTGGCGCTGTCGCCCGGGGTGGGGTTCGGCCCCGGGGGAGAAGGTTTCGCCAGGTTCGCCCTGATCG
>DATAJN010000259.1:0-2431 GCA_036262105.1 Ilumatobacteraceae bacterium | reverse complement strand
GCACCCGATTGATTGACGTCGAACTCTGCAAGAAGGTCGACCAGCGCCGCCGACGGAAGCGCCTCACAGCGACCCGACCAGTAGTCGCCCAGCAGAGCGAGCAACAGGTGCTGCGGAGGGAACCCGACCTGGAACCGAGGCATGTCGAGCTCATCGAACTCGGTGAACCTGGCCGCTGCCTCGACTGCTTCCACCGAAGACCGACGCGCTCGACTCCGACCCGAACTCATCGCGGCAACGGTAGCTACTACGGGTTGATCAATCCGTCTTGAGCGTTGATGAGGAACTGCATGCCTCGCTCGAGGAAGTCGCCGACGATGTCTGCAAATGCCTCCGGGCGATCGCACTGGATGTCGTGGGCGGCGTCGTACACGTATTGCAGCGACGAGTTGTTCATCAACCGTCGCAACGTACGGCCGTTGATCGGGTTGATGATCCCATCATCGCGACCGAACAGGATCAACGTGCGCGTCGGTACCTTGGCGAGGCGAGCGGCCAGACCGTCGTCGGTGCCGTCACCCATCAACCGCATGACCGTCGGCCAGACGCGCTGCATGAACTCCGGATCGGGCGGCGCCATGTGGGGTGGCCGTTGCGGATGTGAGCGGAACGCTTTGACGAAGTCCTCCGGGGCGAGTTGCCCCGGGTCGACCGATGACTCGCGGAACTTGGCCGGGCCCTCGAGCACCAGTGATTCCACCCGATCGCCGAAGAGCGTGACGAAGTGCAGCGCGCACGCGCCTCCGAGCGATGTGCCCAGCAGGTGAAAGCGGTCGAGGCCGAGGGCCGTGCCGATCTCTGCGACTTGAGCAGCGAGGCCGTCGAAGTCGGCGACATCATTGGGCTGCGTACCCCACCCCGGCAGCTCGAGCACGATCACGCGGAAGCGCTCCGCCAGCGTGTCGAGTGCAATGGTGAGCTTCGGCCCGCCGGCGCCAGGCAGGCACAACAACACCGGGCCACTACCGGCCTCGAGGTAACGAACGTTGAAACCGGCGGCATCAACGCTCCGCTCGACGAATGCGGCACCCGGCGCGAGAACTGCGGCATCGGTCATGACAACACCTCCGAGTGCAGGACCGGGATGACCTCTTCGCCGATCAGCTTCAGGCTCGACAACATCGCATCGTGCGGCAGCGGGTTGACGGTTCCGAGCGATACCTCGAGCCGGCCCATGCCGAGCACGTCGTGGATCTCCTTGATCCGCGTGAGAACCGTCTCCGGACTCCCGAACAGAGCCGGGCCCATCACCATCGGCGGAGCCATCGAAGGGTCGATCTTCACGTGCTTGGGCACGCCGCCGAGCGCGGCACCGATCTGCGCCATCGTCATCATGATGTCGGGCGTGGCCCCTTTGAAGAGGCTGCCCAGGCCGCCGCCGGCACCCAGCGACATCATCGTCTCCACCGCCTCGTCGTCGGTCGGGGCGACGTACATGAAGTGTCGATACTGGAGGTTGTCGCCCGTCGGTTGCCAACCGGCCTCCGCGGCCGACTGGCGGTACATCGCGGCGTGCTCGGCACACTTCTCGGCCGGCATGTACGAGAACCCGAGATCGAGACCGTGACGTCCTGCGAAGATCGCACCGTCTTTGCTGTTTCCGGAGACGAGGATGCGTGGATGCGGATCCTGCACTCGCCGGGGCCACACAGCGATGTTGCGGAATCGATAGAAGCGGCCCTCCCAACCAAACGGCTCGGGCTCTGTGAAGCACGCTTTGAGCAACAGTGTTCCCTCTTCGTAACGCTCCCGCGACTCCCAGGGGTTCGAGCCGTACGTGAGGTACTCGTTGGGCGTGCCGCGGAGCATGCCGATGCGCAGTCGACCGTCGAGCAAATTGTCGAGCATCGAGTATTCCTCGGCGATGCGCACCGGGTTGTTCAACGGCAGGTCCGTACCGAACACACCGATCTGCGCGCCCGGAAATCGTCGACCGGCGACGGCGGCAAGGATGATCGGGTTGGGCGTCAGCTGCTTCGGCGAATAGTGGTGCTCGGCGAAGTTGAGCGCGTCGAAGCCGGCTTCGAGAGCGGCTGCACATTCCAGCAGGCCGTGCTCGATGGTGGCGCTGACCAATGGCGTCTCGCAGATGCGCGGCGGTGCCGGCCAGGAGTCGCCGTGATTCCCCCAGTAGTTCATGGTCTGAAAGAACTCGATCTTCATGGTGCTCCTTGCGAACGCAGCTTGCTTGACCTAGACACACTAATCACAGAATCACGAGCTGTCGATAGTAAATATGTATTTCATTCACGGCTCGCCCCATTCGGCTCGAGTCGCATCGGCGACGCGGGTGATGAGGTCGATCTGATTCGCGACCGTTCCGGAGACGATCCGGTTGGCGATGCCGAAGTGTGAAACACCCGCCTCGCGCATGGCTCGAACGTTCGATGCCCACTGATCGGGCGGCGTCACATGGGTGACGAGCCGGCCC
>DATAJN010000258.1:0-6381 GCA_036262105.1 Ilumatobacteraceae bacterium | reverse complement strand
TGGTTGGCTGCCGCACCGGTAAACGCTTGGCTCGATGCCCATGTCGGGCCATCGACCCTCGCGCCCGACGAGGACGAACTGGCGCGCTTCTAGCTCGTCAGCGGCTCAGCGCGGTGTGACGAATCGACATGTCGGCCCGCTGGCACTCGCCAGGCGCAGATCGAGCGTGTAGAGGGGGGATTGGGTCGCCTCGGCGACTGCAACGTACGCAGCGTCGTAGATGGTGAGATTCTCACGCAGCTCCCAGCATCGGGCTGCAACGGCGTGGTACGGCCAGTAGTCGACTGTGAGAAGGGCGAGATCCCGGTGCGCTGCAGCTGCGATTTGAGCATCGACAAGCCTCGCTGAGGCATGTCGACGGATGATGTTCGCTGCTTCGAACGCGGCCACCGCAGGTGCGCCCAGATCGAACTCCGCGACGGCCTGCGCGGCCCAAACACCGAACTGCCGATCGACGAGGAGGGCAGCGACAAGGACGCTGGCGTCGACGACGATCATCTGCGGTCCGAACGCTGCGCTTTGAGAATCTGGTCGATCGTTGGACCGGGGTGGGCCAGTCGTTGCCGGGCTCGAGCGATCAGCTCGGCGTTGTTCGGTCGTTCGCTGAGCGTGGTCAGCTCAGAGAGAAGGAACTCTTGCAATGACCAACCGTGAGACGCGGCGCGAGACGCCAACTCGTTGCGCACTTGGTCAGGAACGTTGCGAATGGTGATTGCAACCGGCATGCAGGCAATCTAGCAGCAATACCTGCAGAATGCATTCGTTGGGGCGGGCTATGGCACGGGGATCCACACGAGTGCGAGCTGGGTGACCTTGACGTCGGTGCGTTCCAGGCTGACGGGCGTAGTCGTGATGTTCTTCGCAGCCGCCATCCACCTGGCATCGATCGCGGTGACCTCTTGCGTCAACTCGGCCTCGAGATCTTCGAGCCGCTGGTGGAGGCCCTCCGCCTTGTTGTGCGCGGCCTCGACACGATCGCCGGCGGCCGCCGTACGAGACCGCCTCCCCGCAGCTGTGCCGGCCTTGCCGAAGATCGACCCGAGCATGCCTCCGCGGCTGCGACCCCCACCGAGCAGCCCACCGAGGATCGAGCCCGCTGTCGACAGGATCTCTTCGCTGCGTCTGCCTTGGCGCTCGGTCGTCAAGACCTCGGCGCGATCCTCGGCCGCCTGAGTCTGCGATTGAACACGGGCGACCTTGTCGGCGTACTTGCCTCGCAAGGCGGCAGTCTCTTTGTCGGCCAGATCGTTGCCGGCCGCCAAGCAGCGCGCGGTGAAGTCGTCGGCGCTCTCGCCCGGACGCCCGAACATCTTCAGGTCTCGATTGGTCTGCAGATCAACAGTGCGCGATCTGACGAGCCAGTCGACGAGATCGCGCTCGACTCTCGACCAGAAGGTCTTGTCCTTCACTGCGACAGTGGGCAGTCGGTACACGCATGGGTTCGGTGCATCGGTGCGCAAATCGCGGTCGTCGTAGTCGACCGCGACCGAGCGGGATGCATCGACCGGCTCGGCGAGTGGAAAGAGCACCGCCTCGTACTCCTCGTCATGAACCAGGTCGGCCTTCGCATCGTCGTAACGCAGAACCACTCGGGCGACGATCGCCGCTTCTCGACGCGCACCATGTGAATCGCCGCCGATCGCGGTCAACCACGGCGATGCCACGTCGGCCCAACGAACAGCGACACCCTCGGCAACCACAGGAAGAACCCCCGTCTCGTCGTTTCCGAGTTGGGTGGAGGGACCGGCCGCCGCTTCGCTTTCTCCTCGCGCCGCTTGCGGCTCGTCGCTGGCGCTTCCCTCGCCGCGTTTCGTACTGCCGGCGGCCTTCTTCTGGTCGGCCATCAGGGTGGCGATCTGGTCGCGGGTCAGTGGGCCGCGCAGGTAGCTCATGGCCCATCGGGTGGTGAAGACCTCGGGCTGGTCCTTGCCCGCACGACGCAGTACGAACTCGCGCTTGGCCAAGCCGGCGATGATGTCGTCGATCGCCTTCACGTCGACACCTCCGCTCGCCGCGCTCATGCCGTCGAGGAGTCGCTTCTTGTCTTGATCGGTTTGCAGTCGACCGATCATCCACGTGCCTGCGTTCGACAACGCCTTGTAATCGATATCGACTGGGTTCTGCGTGCTCAACACAACTCCGACCCCGAACGCGCGGCCCTGCTTCATCAGGGTCATGATCGGCTTCTTGGTCGGGGGCGTTGCCGTCGGTGGCAGATAGCCCGCAACCTCGTCCATGTACACGAGTACGCGCAGGTCGGTCGTTCCGCTCTGGCCCCGCATCCACGTGACCAGCTTCGAGAGGACCAATGTGGTGACGAACTGGCGCTCCTGATCGCTGAGATGCGACGTGGTCACGATTGCGCACCGCGGTTTGCCGTCGGGGGTTCGCAGGAGCGAGGCAATGTCGAGCGCTGGTCCCGTCATCCATGCACCGAACGACGGGGAGGCGAGCAGACCGTTGAGCCGGATGGCCAACGCCGTGCGGTCCTTCGGCGGGAAGAACTGATCGAGCTCGAACACACCGAGCTTGCGAATCGGTGGTTGCTGCACGAGGCCGACCAGCGTCGGCAGATCGAGGCTCCGACCGGACGTCCATTCGTTGAGGATCAGGTTCGACAGCAGGATGTGTTCGCGACTGGACAAGGGGTCGGCATCGATATCGACGAGGCTCAACAGGCCGCTGACGAACCCCTCGATCTCATCACCGACCACCTCGCTGTCGCTGACGTCGTGTGGCGCCTGTAGCGACCCGACGATGTTCAACCCGATGCCTGCGTTGGAGCCGGGGGTGTAGATGGTGAACTCGACGCCGTTGCGCAGAGCAGCGATGCGCTGCGTCGTGATGCCCCACGCACCGAGACCATCGGTCCAGGCCTTCGCTTGTGCGGCAGCGAAGTCGGGCACCGACAGGCCCGCCTTCGTCGCGTCGCCCTCGTTGACCCATGGCTGAAAGTCGGCCGCTGCCAAGTTGGGAAACGTCAGGCACAGGTTGGTGAGATCACCTTTCGGATCGATCAGCAGAGTCGGAACCCCGGCGCCGAGCGCCTCCTCCACGACGACGACGCCGAGCCCGGTCTTGCCGGATCCGGTCATCCCGACGATTACGCCGTGAGTGGTGAGATCACCCGAGGCAACCGTCGTGAGCTGCTGAGTGCGTTCGTGTTTGACGGGATCGATCTGCCCACCGAGAACGAAATCAGCCATGTGCGGCACGTTACCCGTGCCGGCGCCGTCAGGCCGTTGTCGCTTCCACCCGGTAGGAGCAACGACGATCGCCGGCCAGCACATGCTGCACGCGTGTGACTGATACGTCCGGTCCGAGGACGCGCTGGAACACGTCGAGCTCGGCGCCGCACAGCGCGCTACAAGCTGTGGCGGCGTCGCGGATGGGGCAGTGATGCTCGATGAGGAAGTACGCGTCATCGTCGGCCAGCGACTCGGCGAGGTAACCCTCTTCCGATCGGATGCCGGCGAGTCGTCGCACGCGCTCGCCGAGATCGGTGACCCCGTCGAGCGACTGCTCGTAAGCCGCCACCTGTCGGTCGGAACGATCAGCGATCACCCGATCGAGGGCGCGCTCGCCCAAGATGGACCGCACCGACCCGAGTAAGCCGACCGTCAACTCGCCGTGACGATCGGGGAAGCCAGCGGCAGCGGCCGGCGCCAACTGCCAGTGCACCGGGGGACGACCGCGACCGGTGGGCTCGGCCATCGATCTGGAGACCATCCCGGCCTCTTCGAGCGCGTCGAGGTGCTGTCGCAACGCGGTGTCGGTGAGGCCGAACTCGGCGGCGAGATCGGTTGCCGTGGCCGACTCGACGCGCTTCAGGCGCTCGACGATCTTGCGCTTGGTGTCGGGATGTTCGGCCACTTCACGAATTCTACTCGTCGAAGTGGTATTTCGGAAGTGTCACCTTGCATAATCGCCGGTGAAGTGGAAATGCGCGGATGAGTGGCTGGCTTTGACAAAATGTTCAGATCATGACCCCTGCCGAGCAGACTGCGGTTGCCCTCGAGAACCAGTTCGGCTTGGCCGACCGGGTCGTCGACGACCAGGCATTGGCCAACAGCGTGCGCCGGTTCCGCGAGCAGGGCATCGGTCTGCCGACGTTTGCCGAGCTCGCCGATCCGTCGACGATCGACCTCACCACCGTCGGCGATGCCGACAAGAACGGGCCCGATCCTCGCAATCTGTGGCGCGTCCACTGGTACAACGATCTCGCCGGCAATCGCGTCGAGGTGCCCGATCACATCGTGCTGCCGAAGAGCCTCACCGGTGTCGACAGCCCGATCATCGTCGTCTTCGGGGATCGTTTTCCGATGATCACGGCGCACAAGGTCTTGGCCGCCTACGCCTGCCTGGCGCCTCGCATCGTGACCGGTCAGTTCGATCCGACGCGGCATCGGGCGATCTGGCCATCGACAGGGAACTACGCCCGCGGCGGCATCGCCATCAGCCGGATCATGGCCAGCCGCGGGGTGGCGATCCTCCCGGCCGGCATGAGCCAGGAACGTTTCGATTGGCTGGATCGTTGGTGTGCGAACCCAGCCGACGACGTCATCAGGACGGTCGGCACCGAGAGCAACGTCAAGGAGATCTACGACGCGTGCAACCAGTTGGCCAAAGACCCGACCAACTTCATCCTCAACCAGTTCTGCGAGTTCGGCAATCACCTCGCTCACTACGAGGTCACCGGTCGAGCCTTCGGCCATGTCTTCGAGAACGTTCGCTCCACGAGCGGACGCGACCTGCGGCTTGCCGCCTTCATCAGTGCAACGGGTTCGGCGGGCACGATCGCTGCCGGTGACCGATTGAAAGAAACGTACGGCACCAAGATCGTCGCCGTCGAGGCGTTGGAGTGCCCGACGCTGTTGGAGAACGGTTTCGGCGAGCACAACATCCAAGGCATCGGCGACAAACATGTGCCGTTGATCCACAACGTGATGAACACCGACGTGGTGGTCGGCGTCAGCGACCGGGCAACAGATCATCTGCAGGTCATGTTCAACAACGACGACGGTCTCGGCTACCTCGCCGATCGGCGGCTGGTTCCACAGGCGGTGTTGCGAACACTGGTTCACTTCGGCTTGAGCAGCATCTGCAACGTGCTGGCGGCGATCACCACCGCCAAGCTGTTGGATCTGGGGCCTGACGACGCGCTGATCACCGTCGCCACTGATGGCGCAGCGTTGTATCCGAGCGAGCGCGAGAAGATCGCGGCGCGCGACTTCGGCGGAGGCTTCACCAACCTCGACGCTGCTGCCGTGTGGGGCGAGCATCTGGCCAACGTGCCGACCGCACACGTCATCGAGTGCACCGAACGTGATCGCAATCGCATCTTCAACCTCGGTTACTACACGTGGGTCGAACAGCAGGGCACGCCGTTCGAACTGTTCGAGGCCCGCCGCTCGCAGGATTTTTGGCGTGACCTGCGTCGATTCTTGCCGGTCTGGGACGAGATGATCGACGAGTTCAACGCCCGCGTCGCGGCAGGCTGAAGGGATGGACCAGCCGCTCGCGGCGGGCTGGGTGTGCGCCGTGTGCGGTGCTCACGTCGACATCGCCGAGCCGTTCACCTGGCGATGCCCCAATGCCTCCGAGGCCGACCGTCATCATGCGCTGCAACTCGTCCAGGCGATGTCTCCGTTGCGCGGCGGCGACGATCCCAATCCGTTCGTGGCCTTCAGGTCATACCTAGCCTGGGACGGTTTCGCCTCTGCCCACGGCATGACCGAGGCGGCGCGAACAGCGATGGTGCGTCAGGTCGATGCCGACGTTGCCCAGGTTGCCGGCACAAGCTTTCACGTCACATCGTTCGAACGCGCCGATGCACTCAGCGACGAGCTCGGGTTCAGCGTCGACGGCGGTGTGTGGATCAAGGACGAGACCGGACAGGTGGCAGGCAGCCACAAGGCGCGCCACCTGCTCACCATCCTTCTCCATCTGCTGACCGCCGAATCGATCGGTCTGGCGACGTGGCACGGTGATGCCGCTCGACCACCCTTGGCGATTGCCTCGTGCGGCAACGCCGCGTATGCCGCGGCCACGATTGCTGCGGCGGTGAAGTGGCCACTGCGCGTCTTCGTGCCGCCGAGCGCCGACGTGATCGTACTGGCTCGCCTGCGTGATCTCGGCGCCGATGTGGTCGAGTGCCCGCGACGGTCGTCGGACCCGCCCGGCGATCCGTGCATCCATCGTTTCCGTGAGGCCATCGCCGCCGGGGCCATCCCGTTCACCGTGCAGGGAACCGAGAACGCGTGGTGCCTCGATGGCGGTCGCACCATCGGTTGGGAGATGGCACGGCACTTCGAGGAGAACGTGTTGGGTCCGCCGCTCGACCGGCTGTTCGTCCAGGTTGGCGCCGGGACATTCGCCGCC
>DATAJN010000257.1:0-9333 GCA_036262105.1 Ilumatobacteraceae bacterium | reverse complement strand
CCCGTGCGCCAGCCGATCACCGCCAAGAACATCGATCTCCGCAAGCTGGCGGCCAACGACGGCGAGGAAGTGGCCAAGACCCCGTGGCACTTCAAGTTGATGATGGTGCTACTGGCGCTCTATCTCGGGTGGAGAATCGTCCAGCTCTTCACGTGAGCGCGGGCTCGCCAGCCTGCTTGGGCGCGGGATTGGCAGCCCGCCATCCAAGATCGCGCCCATCCAGCCTGCTTGACCGTGGACTCGACGCGGAAGTTCTGCAGTCACGATCGAAAGCAGCGTGCGACGCGTTACGATCCGGGCGGTCATCCGCAATAGCGGGCTGTAGCGCAGCTTGGTTAGCGCACTTGTCTGGGGGACAAGGGGTCGCGAGTTCAAATCTCGCCAGCCCGACACGTGAACCGCCAGCCCAGAGCCTGTCTGGGCTGGCACGAACCTCAGCCAGCCGGTGGGAAGTCGCAGAAATCCTCGTTGGCGCGACGATTTTGGAGGTCGTGGTACGAAGTAGCGGGTATGAAGGTCAAGGCTCGCACGGAGGAATCGCCGATGTGCTTGCCGGCGGCGTTCGCCGAGTTCTACGACCAGGCTGCCCGCGAAGTGTTCCGCTACCTCGCTCGTGCGCTGCTCGGCGACCGCGCTGCTGCAGAAGACCTCACTCAAGAGACGTTCGCTGCAGTCGTGATCGCTGCCCGCACCGGTCGTCCGGAAGCGCTCACGATGCCCTGGGTGATGGGCGTTGCCCGCCACAAGTTGGTCGATCATCACCGTCGCGCAGCCCGTGACCAACGGCGTCTCGCACTCGCCTGGGCGCAGTCGTCGGAGTCCGGCGACCTCGATCCGTTGGACAACGCGGATCCAGCCCGAGTGTTGGAGATGATGCGCAACTTGAGCCCCGAGCACCGCCTGGTGCTGATCCTCAAGTACGTCGACGGGCTTGCTGTGCAAGAGATCGCGACGACGCTGAACCGGTCGCAGCATGCCACCAACTCACTGCTGAGCAGAGCCCGGCGAGCACTCGCCACCAGCGTCGCGGAGAGCAGCTCGTGAACACCAACCCTGTCCGATCTGCTGTCGACCTCGTCGACGCCGAGCCGTCCACCGAGTTCCTCATCGCCCTTCGGGCGCGGCTTCTCGCCGATGGCAGCGGAGCCCAGGCGGCAACAGCCCAACAGCCGAGCGCTTCCGCATCGGAGACTGTCGAGGAGTACGTCATGCTGGCACCCGGCCTCACACGCACCGGTCCGAACCGGCGCGTGTACAAGGTTCTTCTGGCCGCGGCTGCCTGTGTCGCCGTCTTGGCAGCCATCGTGGTCATCAAACGATCGAACGACCCGGAGGGCGAAGGCGGGCTTCGTGACGTGGACCCCAGGGAAGCGTTGCCGTTGGGCCAGGCTACCCAGGTCAGTCCGGACGACTTCGGGGCCTCCTGGTCGCAAGTCGACGACTTCACCGGCTCGACCTACGCCGACCTGGCCGCCGCGACCAACGCAGCGATGCCGGCCTGCGCACAACTCAAGTCATTCGGCTTGATGCAACCGACCACCAAGTCCGTCCTTTTCCACGAGGACTTCCTCAACGGTTCGGCCCCCATGCTCCGCGACGTGTGGGTCTTCGCCACAAAGGACGACGCATCGCGAGCAATGGATGTGATTGACGGTGACGTCTATCCGACGTGCTTCTTCGATTTCTATGACCGGCTGACGACGCTCCTTCGTGTCAAGGCCACATCGACCTCTCAGAGCTTCGATTTGCCCCCGGTCGCACCGCACGGCGACCGGCAGGTCATCATCGGTCAGAAGATCGACTATTCAATCTCTGGGGCAGGCGGCTTGAGCGTCGAGGCCGTCAACGCCTACGTCCAAGTCGGTCGAGCGATTGCGTTCATCGACCCGCAGTACTTCAGCGACGTCGGTCCCAACTCGAACGTGGAACAGGCCATCACCGTCAGTACCGACGCCCTGAAGAAAGTGTTCGGTCAGTAGATCTCCTCGTGAGCAGGGCGACGCGCGGCTGCGCCGCCCGACACGGTGGTGGTCGCCGTCGCCGGCGGCCACCACTGATCGTCACGCGCAGGCGAGGCTCGACCTCAGGAAATCTCCTCGAGTGGTATGGGCGGCAACGCGCCTGGGGCGACCAATGGCGGGATCGCCGCCGACGTGGCGACTGTCAATGCGAGTACGACGACCACGGTGGCGCCGAACCCCGCATAGGTGAGCAGGCCGAGCCCATGACGAGCCGTGTCACCCAACACGAGCAGGCCGATCACCGAGGGAACCACGGTGACGACCGCCTGCTGGCACGCAAGGGCCACCGAAACGGCGCCGCGCTGCAGCGACGCGGCAAACGAGACGATCCCGATGACGGTGAACGGAATCAAGGCGAACGCCAGGGGATCAGTGATGAGGCCGGCGAGGGAGTGAGGGTGAAGCGCCCGAGCGCACAGCGCCATTCCACCATCAGAGAGACCGGACACCGCACCGAGAATGGCGCTCCCGCGCGCCCCGGGAACTCGCGTGGCGAAGAACGCCGAGCTCGCCACGCCGACCACCCCGAGCCAGATGAACACCTCGAACACCCAGGTCACTGGCTTCGGGTCGGTTGGTGCCGCGGCTGCAGCGACGGCGATCAGGGCCAGGGCGAGTACGCACAGCAGCTTCCCCTCGCGCCTCGATGGCTTGTGGCCGGACACTGCCCACGAGATGACGACAACGACACCGATGCTGCTCGCGGCAATGGCCTGTACCGCGAACAACGGAAGACGGTGGAGTGCGATCAACGAGAAGATCCAGGCCACCACGCTGAGCGCCATCCCGGCAATGTAGAGACCGCTCATCGCCGCCCGAAGCGCGGCCCGCTTACCACTCTTGCCGGTGATGGGCGTGCGCTTGGCAGCACGGTCCTCGAGCACCGCGCTGACGCCGTAGAACAGCGCCGTGGCAAATGCGGCAACGTACGCGAGCGGCACGAGCGAACTCTAGATTGGCGGCAATTGTTACTCTTCATGGGGTGCCTGAGCCATGGCGCCACATCGGGTGACATGCGTATTTGCAGGCGCCTACGTCCCTAGGTATGTCGCCGACGTCACACCAGCGCGGTCAGCTGGCGATGCAAACCGTGTTCTTGCCGGCGTGCTTGGCGTTGTACAGCGCCTCGTCGGCACGGCGGGCCAGAATCGTGGGGATCAACGGCTGAGCGCCCACGGCTACACCGACGGAGGCGCCCACGGTGAGGCGCAGCCCGTTGGCGATGAGCGGCATCCGAATTGCCTGGACGATGCGGTCGCCAACGGCGCGACCCTGCATCGGGTCGCTCATTCCCGCGCACACGACAGCGAACTCGTCGCCGCCGAGCCGTCCCACGGTGTCGTGTGGTCCGATCACACTGGCGATGCGCCGGCCGACCTCCTTGAGCACGATGTCGCCGACGGGATGCCCGTAGGCGTCGTTGATCGGCTTGAAGTCGTCGAGATCGATGTAGAGAAGCACGAGGTCGCCGTGGGCGAGCTCGTCGAGCCGGCGAGCGAACTCGGCACGATTGGCCAGGCCGGTGAGCGGATCGTGGGCCGCGGCCCAGCGCAGACGGCGCTTGGTGCGATGGTCGGCGATCGTCAGTGCGGCGAGCCGCAAAGCAACGTGAATCGGCGATTGCGGGGGAGCTTGGAAGTCGACGGTCGAAGCGCTCCAAGCGACCATTGCTCCGAGGATCTCCGGCCCCGACGGTGCCTCGATGGGCACGATGAACGCACCCCGGTAGCCGGCTTCGGCGGCGACTTCGCCGGCGCCGTCGAGCATGGGGTGAGTGAGGTCGGTCACGACGGTGGGGGTCGTCAGGCCGTTCGACCAGACCAGTCGGGCAACCCCCGCGAGCCGCGGGTCGAGCGGCGTTGCGCCGGCAGCACTGACGATCATGACTCGCTCGTCCTGCTTCCAAGCGATGGCGGTGCGGACCTCGGCGCCTCCCATGGAGTGATCAGCGAGCCGGGCGACGATCGGGATGACCTCGTCGACCTCGGCGCCGGATCCGAGCATCTCGATCGCCCGGGCGAGATCAGACCTGTCACGGACCCGCTGGCACGTGCACAGCACACCGCGAACCTCACCGTCTTCGAGGTGGTTCCAGGTGGTCGTTTCGAACAGGTGCCATCCGCCAGCCACATCGGCGACGCGAATGTCGGCGGATTCAGGGGCAAAGGTCGGGTCCAGCCAGCCGTGATCCCCGCCCTGGCTGACCTGCATCATCGTCTCGAGGACGAGGCCCAGGTCATCGGGGTGAACGAACTCGGTGCCGTTCCGACCGGTCACATCGTCCCAGCCGAGAATGCGCGACAGCGACTCGCTGTGCCACAGGATGTCGAACTGCTCGTCGAGGAGCAGCGTGAACTCGCCCTCCTTGCGACTCATAGAGCTCAGCGCTCGCTGTGCTGGATCCACGTGTCACCATCGGTGCATCTCTGCCATCGCTTGAGCGCAATTCCCATGCCGGATCGGTCAAGAGGTCTTGAGGATCAATTGACCAAACGTTGATGGTATTTCGCTCAACCGTGTCGCACACTGCACCGATACGTCAGTGAGGTATGGAACTGGTCATATCCATGAGACGCACCCAAGGGCGGCGGCCGAGATGAACCTTCGAGTGCTCAAGCGACGGAGCAATGATGACAAGGTCGATGCTCCTGCGCGCGATGAGGGCTTCTCGCTCGTCGAGGTGGTCATCACGATTGTCCTCATCGGCATAGTGGTCATACCTCTCCTCGTCGCCTCGGCGACGTCTGTGACCGCGTCTTCGCGTACTCGCGAGGCCGCAGAAACCGAGACGGTGCTGCAGAACGCCGCCGACCGCGTGAACCGGGCACCCGCACAATGCCCCAACTACACCCCATACATCGAGGCCGCAGTAAAAGCCAAGGGTTGGGACCCGTCACTGGTGTCGGCGACCTACGAGTACTACCAGCCTGGCTCCAGCGTGCTGGCCGCCACCCCAGGATCCTGGCTGACGGGCGCCTGTCCTCCCGCAGGACGAACGCCGATGATGATCCAGCGAGTGACGATCACGGTCTACAGCCCGTCGCATCGCGTCAAACAGTCCATCCGGGTGATCAAGAACGATGTGTAAGGCACGAAAGGGACGGTTTCTCATGCGGTTCTTCAAAAAGCGCGCGCACCCACAAAGGGATGCGGGCATGACCTTGCCCGAGTTGCTCGTGAGCGTCACGTTGACGGGCACGTTGATGGCAACGCTGGCGCTCGCCACCAACGTGATGATCTCGAACAGGGCCAACACCGTGGGTCGAGCCAACAACTCCCGATCGGAGCAGAACGTCGGCTTCTTCATGCCGACCGACCTTGCCTCCTCGGAGTTCGAGGACACCAGCCCTGACGCGGTGCCATGCGGGCCGACAAGCGGTCCTGACCATCTGCTCGGAACCGCTGACGACGTTGCTGCGCCTCCGTGCCCGCCGGGGGCCGCGATCGGTGGTTCGAACGCTCTGCTGCTGACCTGGACGAGTTCGGTCGTCGTTGCCGGCAACGCAGTCCAGACGACAACCAAGGTCTCGTATCGCGTGATCCTCATCGGCACCGAGTGGCAGCTCATCAGGGTGAAGTGCGATTCGGTAGGCGGTGCCGCTCCGACGTGCAACACCCAGATCGTGCTGCATGATCTGACCCCACCCCCGCCGAGTGTGACGTTCATCCCCGGTGTGACAAGGCCCGATTGGATCATCACGGTCAGCAAGGCAACCGCGGCCGACGACACGAGTGGCCCCGGCATCACGACGCCCCCTGTCGATCCAGGTCTGAAGAACAAGAACGGCCAGCGCGTGATCGTGACCATCAACGGTGGTGGTGGCGGCGACAGCGCGAGTGGTGGCCAGAGCCAGATCTTCCTCAGCGCCGGCGGCACGAACCGCGACTCAACCCTCTCGACCGAAGATCTCACGGGCGCACCGACGTTCACGGCGGCTCGGTCACGTTGCGGCGGCAACATCGGCATGATCGTCGACACGTCGAACTCGATCTGGAACTCCCAGATGGCCTCGATCAAGGCAGGCATTCGGGATTTCCTCGACGAGTTCGCCGGAACTCCGGTGAAGCTGCAGATCGTGACCTTCGCGACGACGGGTGTCATCCTCGGCTCCAGCGCCGGCGAGCCGAAGTGGTACGACATGCTGGTCGACAGCGACGTGCAGGCCCTGAAAGCGCTCATCGGCGATCCCGCTCAATCCGGCAACTTGTCGCAGCAAACGGGAGGGTCGCCGACCCCCGTTGGCATCAGACAAAACGGTGGAACCAACTGGGAGGACGGCTTCATGCGCATGCTGCGCAACGTCGACGGCACGATCCCGGCACAACTACCGTCGAAGGTCATCTTCTTCACCGACGGCGTTCCCACCTACAGCCGTCTCGAGCACACCTCTTCGACGGCACCAGTCACCGACAGCCCGCTCGACGCCGGCCTGGCGGCATCCACTGGTAGCGCGTACTCACAGGAGGGGTGGAACCGTGCCGAGCGAGTCGTGCGTGACCGCGGCAAGGTCGACGTGATCGGCGTAATGGTCGGCGCGCTCCCCACGAACACCACGACACACCAGCCGGATACTGCTTACGAGGACTGGGCCACGCCGAGCGGCTACCACTTCGTGCAGGAAGTCGCCAACAACGTGGCGTATTCGCGCAACAACAACCTCGTCTGGGAAAAGGCGTATCACCTCACATCCATCGAGCGAAACGACAACGTCGTCTACGAGCGCGGCTCGCACGTCGGCTACCAGGTCGGCAACAACGTCGTCTGGGAACGTGGTTCGCACGTCAACTATCAGGTCGGCAATAACGTTGTCTGGGAACGCGGCTACCACCTCACGACCATCCAGCGCAACAACAACGTGGTGTTCGAACGCAGCAGCACCGGTCTGACTTACGAGCGGTTGGTCAGCGGCTCGTGGACCACGTCAAACGCGGCGACCTACTTCACAGCTGGCAACAACAGCACCCCGGACAGCACCGACGGATGGCGTGTGCGCATCACGGGCACCCTGGGGCCAACCTATGTGACCACGAACATGACGCAGGCCACCTACGACACCACCAACACGACGGTGGATGCCAGCGACGGCTTCCGTGCGCGACTCAACGGCTCGCTGAGCGGTAGCTGGACGACGGTGACCCTGGCGCAGTACAACGCCAGCAACACCACGCCCGCCCCCGACCAGAGCGACGGCTGGCGCGCCACCAAGACCTACACGTCGCCGTTCGACACGTGGGAGGCGTCCACTCAAGCGGCGTATGACCCGGCGAACACGACCGTCGACAGCAGCGATGGCTGGCGCACACGCCAGACCGCCGCCAGCACGGCCTGGAGCAACGTGACGCTGGCTCAGTACAACGCCAGCAACTCGACATCTGACGCTACCGACGGGTGGCAGGTGACCGGCCCCATCTACTCGGCGCCGTACGACACCTGGACCTCGACCACTCAAGCGGCGTATGACCCGGCCAACACAACGGTCGACAGCAGCGATGGATGGCGCACACGTCAGACTGCCACCAGCACGGCCTGGACCGATGTGACCTTGGCGCAGTACAACGCCAGCAACTCGACATCTGACGCCACCGACGGCTGGCAGACCTACACGGCCTACTCGGCGCCGTACAACACGTGGACCTCGACGACCTCGACCGTGTACGACACGGCCGGCAACAACTCGACAACCGACGCGACCGACGGCTGGCGGACTCGGGTGAACGGCTCGCTGAGCGGCAGCTGGACGACGGTGACGCAGGCTCAGTACTACGCCAGCAACACCACTCCCGCCCCCGACCAGACCGACGGCTGGCGCGCAACCAACACCTACACGACACCGTTCGACACCTGGGAATCGACTACACAGGCGATATACGACACTCCCGGCAACAACTCGACCGTCGACAGCAGTGACGGCTGGCGGACTCGGGTGAACGGATCGTTGAGCGGCAGCTGGACGACGGTGACTGCGGCGCAGTTCCTCGCCAGCAACTCGACATCGGACACCTCCGACGGCTGGAAAACGACTATCTCAGGATCGTCGACATCGTGGACCCTGGTCACGCAGGCCCAGTACGACGCCGCTAACACCAGCAGTGATTCGAGCGACGGTTGGCGAAACACGACCAAGAGCTACACGCCGCCGTACGATGCATACGACATCGTCACGAAACCGATCTCGGCCATCGACCTGCTCGGCAACGTGATCGTCGGTGACCTGTCCGGCAACACCGGTGCCTACAACCGAATCGATGCTCCGGCGGGCGGTGCCCCATATCCAGACGACGCGGCCGCAGCAGCCGATGTGTTCGCTCTGCCCGACTACAGCCACTTCGCCGACGCGCTCGACAAGATCGTGCTGGGGGAGTGCGGCGGCACTGTGACCTTGCAGACCAAGAACACGGCTGACGGCTTGGGCGCCAAGGATCCGTTCACCTACGAGAACATGGACAACCTCACCACGGTCAAGACATCCGCAGCGTTCAAGAGCGGAACGTTCGACGTTGCCTTCCCGGGTGAGAACGCGAAGACGATCACGATCAGTCCGCAGGAGTTCACCAACCTGTCGGCGTGGACCCATGTGAGCTGGTCATGCAAGTCGAAGGGTGCGGCGTATCCGTTCACCGAGACGCCGGTTCCAGGCCATACAGCATGGACGAGCATCCAACTCGTCGTCCACGCCAACGAAGCGATCTCCTGCATCCAGATGGTGAGCTACCACGGATGAGACCGCACCTCCTCGACCAATCGACTGCTCGTGACAGGCAGCCCAAGCATCGCGATGAAGGGTCGTCATTGATCCTCTGCCTCGTCGTGATCATCATCGGTGCATTTTTCGTGCTGCCGACGATGACGTACATCATGACTGTCAACCAGGCCAGCCGACAGCGCATCGAAGGAGCCAATTCCTCTGAAGTCGTGCGTGGTGGGCTGCGTTCGGTGTTGTACGACCCGGCCGCGCTGTACGCGGCGTGCGCCAACTCTGGGATCTCCGATCCTTCGGCCATCAATCTGGCTGTGCCACCGGGACTGGCCATCACGACCAAGTGCACCACCACCAACAACGCGCAGCAATGGCTCCCTGCCGACCTGCGCTGGGCGTTGGCGACAACGATGGCCGGCTCGGCGGCGACGATCCCTCCGGCTCAGCCCGACGGGACGATCTCGGCGCTGTGGTGCACGAGTGCCCCGACGCTGCCTTGTGGCTCGACATACCCCGGCAGCGGCTCGGCCACCACCACTGCGTGGCTCGCTGATGCAACCGACTCGTCGATCGGCAGCAAGGTTTTCCTCCCGTACATTCCCGCGGTGATCGAT
>DATAJN010000256.1:0-4709 GCA_036262105.1 Ilumatobacteraceae bacterium | reverse complement strand
TCTCTCTCTGGGTCTGACTCGCTGGTCGTACCTACGCCGGGGGGCGCCGAAGGCCGATCAGGGCCACAGGCACGGTATTCAATGCTATCGGCGGCCCTCTGGCGTTCCGCGGACCGCCGAGTGGCGAAACCGGCCCCTGTGGTTACGGCGCTGTCGGCTCGCAGACCAGGGCGCCGAGATCGCACGCATGAACTCGCGCGGTCTTCTCCAGGTCCGTGTCGCCGACACGCTTTGCATAGGCCGTGAGCTGCACCCACGAGCGAACGTGACTTGGTTGCAGCGCGAGGGCCTTTTCGATCGATGCCCGCATTCCGTCCAGCTCGCCCGTATCCCACTGAGTCATCGCCAGTTCGCTCCACCAGGTGGGCACATCGGGTTCCGCCTCGGCGGCGCGGCGCGCCGCGGCTTCTCGCGCCGTGCGCTCGATCGCGACGTCCGGTCGGTAGGTGCCGACAACGAAGACGTCGATCACAAAGGGATCGTCGCCGAACCAGGCGGCAGCAGACCGAATGGCCACATGATCGCCGCTCTCCACGGCACGCCGAAGGTTCAGATCGGCAACAACCAGCGCGAGTGCCGCGATCAAACCGAGTGCGGCTGCCGAGGCGGTCAAGGCGCGCGGCCAGCGTCGGGTCGCACCACTCGACATCTCGATGCGGACGGCTGACGCTCCGAGGAAGATCGCGGCAACACCGAGGGATGAGATGCCCGACGGCTGGAGCAGCCAGTCGATGCTGATGGCCACGGCGGCCAGCGACAACGCGAAATCCGCCCGGCGAAATGCCACCACCAGGAACATCACCAGAAGCGCTACGCCGACGACGCCGACAGACACCAACATCTGCAAGCCGACGTTGTGCACATCGTTCCAGGCGTTCGAAAAGTCGTCCTGCTGGTAGAGGCGGACGAAATCCGGGGTGAAGTGAAGCTGAATTGCCGGGCGCACCCGGCCAAGTCCCCAGCCGAGCAACGGGCGTTCCCGGACGGCAGAGAGGCTCGCCCTCCACAATGCAGTCCGCCCGCCGGATCCGCTGGACGAGAACCGTTGAGCCGAATCGGCCCCGAGCTGAAGCGTGCGCTGCACACCCAGCGAGACGACCAGGCCAAGAACCGCCGCTGCGGGAACACGCAGGGAACGCAAGTCCCTCGCCCGCCAGCAGACCGCGGCGCACACCACGATGATGGCGATGATCGATACTCGAGACCCCGAGAGACCGATCGCCAACGCGAACAACATGATGCCGGTGAGAGCGGCGAGCCTCGTGCGGGCCGTAGCAGCGAAGATCGCCGTGCTGGCGCACCAGGCACAGGCACCGCACAGGGTGGCGCTGAACAGCACGGCGTTCCCCTCCAGGCCACCGGCACGTCCACCGACGTGTGCAAGCGGGCCGCTGCGGATGTCGAGGGCGATCTGCAGCACACCGATCACCGCACTCAGACCCAGCGACCCCACAAGAACAGGCCCGACGAGCGCCCGCCCGCGAGCCGACAGGTTCCGAGCCAGCGCCCAGAAGCCGAAGACGCCGCAGAAGATCACGACGCTGTGAGTGTTGCCGTCGACCTGCCCCACGAACGAACGCCATGGGGCGCCGGAAGCCAGGGCCGCGATGGAGGCCCACAGGAGAAACGCTGTCGCGGCTAGGGCGGCGCGGTCCCGACGCCATGCCTGCCGGAGGAGGAGAACCACTCCCAGTGGCAGGCCGGCCAGCAACGCGGCCATCCGCGGAGTCCAGCCTCCGAACTCGAACGGGCCGCTCCCTGCGCAGAACAGGAAACCAGCGGCCAGCACCAGCACGTCGTGCGCCGACAGACCCCATCTCGCCAGCTGCGAGCCGCTGGCGCGCAGTGCCGAGTTGGCCATCTCTGGGGAACGGTCCGGCTCCGTCTCGACAAGACTCACGATGAGGTATCGACGACTCGGGTTGAACTCTCAAGGTCTTTCTAAGAACGACCGCCGTCCGCGCTCCTCGCCCCTGCTCACCAGCGGCCCGGCTACGTTTGTCGATCGTGCGTCTCGAGGAGTACCGCAGCTACGACGGGCTCGGGCTGGCGCAACTGGTTCGCACCAAGCAGGTCACCGCCGAGGAGCTGCTCGACCTGGCCCTGGAGCGGGCGGCAGCAACCGACCGAGCCATCACGGCCGTGGTCTACCCGCAGGCCGACCGAGCCCGCCGGGCCATCGCCGCCGGTCTCCCGGAAGGTGCCTTCACGGGGGTCCCCTTCCTGATCAAGGACCTCGGCTGCGAAGCGGTCGACTTTCCGACGTGCATGGGGTCGCGGTTGTATCGCGACTACCGGTACACCGTCGACAGCGAACTGTTCGCACGTCTGGAACGTGCCGGGCTGGTCACCTTCGCCCGCACGACGAGCCCCGAGTTCGGCATCGGACCAACGGCCGAAGGTGCGGTCTACGGGCGGCCGACGAGAAACCCGTGGAACCTCGACCGCGTTGCCGGCGGGTCGTCGGCCGGGTCGGCCGCCGCCGTCGCCGCCGGAGTCGTGCCCATCGCTCACGGCAGTGACGGTGGTGGATCCGTGCGCATTCCGGCCTCGTCATGCGGCCTGTTCGGGCTCAAACCCACTCGGGCTCGGCTCCCCGACGGTCCGTCGGCCGGCGAGGGATGGGCCGGGATGGCAATCGACGGCTTCCTCACCCGGAGCGTACGCGACTCCGCCGCCCTGATCGATGCCACGCAGGGGCCTGATGTGGGCGCGCCGTACTACGCACCTCCTCTTGTCGGGCCGCTGCTCGACGCCATCGCCACTCCGCCGCGACCGCTACGTATCGCCTATTCGATGCTGTCGTTCACGGGCGATCCGGTTCATCCCGACTGTCGCTCGGCGGTTGCCCACACCGTCGATCTGTGTGCGCAGGCCGGGCATGACATGGTCGAGGCCGACCCGCGGATCGACATCCACCGGTTCATGCGTGCCTGGACCAACATCGTGGCCTGCGGGACAGAGCTGACGGTGCGCTCGCGCCTGGCGGAGCTCGGCCGGCCGATCGCGTCCGACGACCTCGATGGTGTCACCCGTGGTGCGGCTGCGCTGGGTCGAACGATCTCCGGATCGGAGTACCTGGAATCAGTAGCCGTGGTCCACGCGATCGGCCGGCAGACGGCCGGACTGTTCGTCGGCGACATGGGCTTCGACATGCTGCTGACCGCCACACTCGCCGAACCACCCGCCTTGATCGGACGATTCAAGCCCGACAACGACGACTTCCTCGACTATCGCCTGGGTCCCAAGGGAGTGCTCGACTACTCACCGTTCACCGCGCTGGCCAACGGCACTGGCCAACCGGCGATGTCGATGCCGCTGTACTGGAACGGCGACGGGCTACCGATCGGGACCCAGTTCATGGCACGCGCCGGTGACGAGGCGCTCCTGCTCCAGCTGGCAGCGCAGCTCGAGGAAGCCGACCCGTGGTTCGAGCGGGAGCCGGCGCTGTAGGTCGGGGAGTCAGCCGGCAGTCGTTGCTGCCCTGGCCAGAGCCATGCGCCGCAACGGTGGCAGGGTCGGCGGTGGTTGCTTGCGTGGTGGTAGCTCGCGCAGCAATTGTGCCG
This sequence comes from Ilumatobacteraceae bacterium, assembly GCA_036262105.1. Lineage (GTDB taxonomy): Bacteria > Actinomycetota > Acidimicrobiia > Acidimicrobiales > Ilumatobacteraceae > JAENVT01. The sequence continues at coordinate 1,143 of DATAJN010000256.1, read as the reverse complement.
ATGCCTGCGTGATCGTCAGGACGGCGCGCTCGAACGCGGTATCAGTGGCGGCCGAGGCCTTCTGCACGCCGCTGATCTTGCGCACGTACTGACGGGCGGCGGCCTCGATCTCTTGCGGCGTGGCCAGCGGCTCGAGCCCTCGGAGGGTTGTGATGTTGCGGCACATGGCCCAATTCTAGGTGCCCATGCTCGGACGCCGACGGTGAGATCGGCTCACCTAGCCCGCTCGAGCGGTCAGTGAGCCCCGCGGCAACTCCGGCTCACGGCTTCGGCTCGAGCACCACGACAGGGATCTGACGCGAGGTCTTGCGCTGATACCCGGCGTAGTTGGCATGGCTGGCAGTGAGCTCTTCCCACAAGCGGGTCCGTTCGACGTCTTCGGTGACCCTGGCTCGCATGGCCCGCGCCGAACCGTTCATGACGACCTCGACATCGGGATTGGCGACGAGGTTCCCGAACCAGGCAGGGTCGCGGTCGTCGCCACCGTATGAAGCAACCAGCACGACGTTGTCGCCTTGCACCAGCGGGCTCGTGAGCATCGTCGTGCGACGCTGACCCGACTTGCGACCAATGGTCGTGAGCTTGACCACGGGCATGCCGCTGGCCTTGCCCAACAGCTTGCCCTTCGACACGTCGAACACCAGACGATGGAAGCCGGTAAGAACCTTGGCCACGGCATCTTTCGGAAAAGCCATCACATGCCTCCTCGACGCCCCTGAATCAATGGTACCGCCGGTGACCGGCGGCGGAATTTCGCAGCTGAGTGAGATTGCTCACCAGCGGTAGTGGGCGAAGGCCTTGTTGCTCTCGGCCATCTTCTGCATGTCGTCGCGACGCTTGATCGAGGCGCCCAGCCCGTTGGCCGCATCGAGCAACTCACCGGCCAGGCACTCGGCCATGGTCTTCTCGCGGCGTGCCCGGCTGAAGTCGACCAGCCAGCGGATTGCCAACGTCGAAGCACGGCGCGGACGGACTTCCATCGGCACCTGATAGGTGGCACCGCCGACACGACGGCTCTTGACCTCGAGCGGCGGCTTGATGTTGTCGAGCGCCCGCTTGAGCGTGGCGATCGGCTCGGCGCCGGACTTCTCTTCGACGATCTTCAGCGCGTCGTAGACGATCTTCTCGGCGACAGAACGCTTG
>DATAJN010000255.1:0-2861 GCA_036262105.1 Ilumatobacteraceae bacterium | reverse complement strand
CAGTGGTCGTTGGAGTGCTGCGGACTCGTCGCCACATGCCGTAGGCGGCGACCATCATCAGCCCGGAGAAGGCGAGGAGCAGCACGTTGGGGTCGGCGGCCTTGTTCCAGTGGGAGCCGAGCAGCGAGCCGCCGATGCCGGCGAGCCCGAAGATGGTGCCGGCCATGAATCGCACTCTGCGGGCGCGCCAGTGGGGCACGATGCCGATCATCGCGGTGACGGCGACGAGCACGAGTGACGTGGTGGTGGCGTGCTTGGGTGTCTGGCCGGCGGCGTAGACGAGGGCGGGGACGGCGAGGATCGAGCCCCCTCCGCCGAGGGCGCCGAGCGATATGCCGATGAGGAATCCAAGTGGCGAGGCGAGCAGGGCACGCACGTATGGCTCAGATCACGATTCCGGGCTTGCTGCCTGGTGAGCTTCCCAGGCGACATATCCGCCGATGAGGTCGGAGACGTCGGTGAAGCCGTGGGACCGCATCAGGCTGGAAGCGATTGCTGATCGGTAGCCGCCGGCGCAGAACACGACCGTCGGTGCGGACTGGTCGAGATGCTCGAGGTTGGTGAGCAGCGCTGGCAGGCTGATGGTGCGGGCGCCGGCGATGGTGCCGAGTGCGACCTCGGCCGGGTTGCGGACGTCGATGAGCACGAGATTCGGGATGGTCTGGATCCGCTCGGCGAGCGTTGCCGCTGACAGACGAGAGAGCGGTTCGATCAGCGCCGGATTGGCAACGAACGTGTCGACCGGGTGGTCGAGCGCTCCAAGCACACGGTCGAAGCCGATGCGCGCCAGGCGAACTTTCGCCTCCGACTCGTGCCCAGGAGGCGTCACCAGCACGATCGGTGTCTCTGGCCGCATGACCTCACCGGCGTACTCGGCGAAGCGGCCACCCAGTCCGACATTGACCGAACCGCGCAAGTGCCCGGCGGCAAAAGCCATGTCCTCACGGGCATCGATCACGACCGCACCGTCGCGCTGCAGAGCGAGCACTTGGTTCAGGGTGAGGTTTGCAACACTGCTGTCGTCGGCAAGGAGGTCGTGGAGCTCCCGATTGCGGTTCGCGGCGAAGGAGAAGTAGAGCGGAGCGACGGATTGGCCTTGGGTGACTGCTTCGACGAAGTCGTCTTCGCTCATCGGTGCCAGCGCATAGTTCGTGCGGCGCTGCTCACCGATCGTCGACACCGTCTCGGTCGACAAGTTCTTCCCACAGGCGGAGCCGGCTCCGTGAGCGGGGAACACCTTCGTGCCATCCGGCAAAGTGAGCAGGCGTTCGTGGAGCGAGTGGTAGAGCTGGCGCGCCAGCTCGTCGGCAGTGACACCCACCGAAGCAAGCAGATCCGGGCGACCGACATCGCCGATGAACAGCGTGTCGCCGGTGAGCACTCCGTACGGTTCTCCTGCAGCACCGTGCGGGTAGATGACGATGCTGATCGACTCCGGTGTGTGCCCAGGTGTCTCACGGACTTCGAGCTCGACGCCCTGACCGTCGGAGCCGAGCTGGATCCTCTCACCGTCGCCGAAGGTTTCGATCGGGAACTCGGCCCTGCCGGCCGCAGCGTTGCCATAGCCGATCGTGGCGCCGGTATGGGCGGAGAGCTCGAGGTGACCGGAGAGGAAATCGGCGTGGAAGTGAGTCTCCAAGACCTTCACGATCGTCAGCCCGTGTGCCTCGGCGTCGGCGAGGTACTCGGCGACATCGCGCTGCGGATCGACGACGACAGCCCGACCAGTCGTGGTGTCACCGATCAGGTAACTGGCGTGCGAGAGACAGCCAAGGTAGTACTGGCGGAAGAACATGTGGATCAAGCTCCTATCTGACGGTTCGCTCTCCTAGACTATACCCCTGGGGGTATGAATCCAGACGTTGCGTGCCGAGTGACTACTTGACGATCGGCGCTCCGGCGTCTTGCCAGGCGGTGATGCCTCCGGCGAGGTTGTACATATTGGTGAAGCCGAGCTCCGCCATGATCGCCGTCGCTTGACCGCTGCGGTTGCCGGAATGGCAGTAGACGAGGTAGGTCGCCGAGCGATCAAACTTGGCGATCCGGTCAGAGAAGCCCGGAGCATCGAAGTCGACCAGTTCGGCCCGAGCGATGTGGCCCTCGGCGAATTCGGCAGGAGTGCGGACATCGACCACGACTACCGAGGGATCCGCGGCGAACGCCGTGGCCTTGACGACATCGACGAGCTGAACCGCCGACGACGTCGTCGTTCCGACCGGCGATGTCGGGGTCGGCTCGACACTTCCCACCTGGGCCGGGCCCGCACCATTCTCATTGTCGCTTCGTCCTGACGAGCAGGCGGCAAGCCCCAGGACAAAGATCGCAGTGACCGCTACGCAACGCACGCCGTGAACTGTTCGACCTCTCATACCAATGCCTCGCCAGGGGCTGCGGCGGGGTGTTGCTTGCCGTGTTCGGGCATGTCGGCGCCGATGCCGGGCACGTCGCGCCCCTGCAGCAGGGCGTGCCAGTAGAACCACTGGAACATCAACTTGCCCAGGTGGTTCATGCGGCTCTCCTTCAACAGCGGCATGCCGACTCGCGATGGGAAGTGACCGGGCAACGGCTCGGTCTCGTAGTTGAAATCGATGAGCAGGGCCTTGCCGAACCCGGTCTCGATGAAGCAGTTGGCATGTCCGTCGAACGTGCTCGACAGGTCGCGGGCCTCGAGGAAGCGGACGATGTTGTCGACCAGCACCTCGCCCTCGAAGTGGGTGACCGACCCGGCCTTCGAGGCCGGCACGTTCGTGGCGTCACCGATGGCGAAGATGTTGTCCTTCGCCAAGGTTTGCAGGGTCGACTTGTTCGTCGGGACGAAGTTGAGTTCGTCGCCGAGACCTTCGCTGCGGCCGATGTAGTCC
>DATAJN010000254.1:0-2193 GCA_036262105.1 Ilumatobacteraceae bacterium | reverse complement strand
GATGCCGCACGAGCCCGAGCAACGTCAGGTTCGATGGAGGCGACGAAGCACTGACCAATTGACCTGGGTCGAGGCCGACGCACTTCGCCGCGAGCGCGCTCCGGTGGAACTCCAGCCATCCCCGCAACACGATACGTTCGTCGCCATCACCCGGCTCGTCCGCTGCCTGCGATTGTTGTGCACCAGGCGTCCGGTTGTCGAACGGCCGACCGTATGATTTCGTCGGAGGTGGCTGTCGTGGCCCTCGTGTGGATCGTGTTGTGTGTGGTGCTCGTAGGAGTCGAACTTCATCACATGGCCTTCTTTGCGATGTTCGGCGCGGCCGGGTCGGCCGTCGCCGCAGCGGTGGCGGTCGTCGCTCCGTCTGCCGTGATCGCTCAGGTGTGCGTCGCGGCCGGCGTATCGGCGGCGGGCGTCGTTCTTGTTCGTCCTCAGATGAGCCAAGCATTTGCTCGACGGGGCCCGGGCACGAGCATTCGCGGCGTACACGGTGGTCTGGTCGGGGCACGAGGTCTGACCGTGGACGAGGTGCGACTCGACGCCAGCGGCCACGTGAAACTGCTGGGTGAGACGTGGCTGGCCGTGACCGCAGATGGATCGCTGATTCCCCCGTCCACGCCGGTGATCGTCACGAACGTCGTCGGCACAACTCTGACGGTGCGAGCCGCAGAAGAACATTGGGAGCTCACATGATCGCCTTAGGCAACGGCGCCATCAGCGCGCTGGTCGTCGCCGTCCTCATCGTCTTGGTGCTGCTGTTCATGCTGCGCAAGATGGTCAACATCGTGCAGCAGGGCGAGGTCGGCGTCGTCAAGCGGCTTGGCGAGTACCGCAAGACCCACGAGCCTGGCCTCGTGATCATCGGCCCGTTCATCGACTCGCTGCAACGCGTCGACATGCGCGAGATCCCGGTGCCGGGCGACCGACAAGAGGTGATCACGCGCGACAACGTCGTCGTCACGGTCAACGCAACGATCTTCACGCAGATCGTCGATGCCAAGCAGGCCCTGTTCAGCGTCGCCAACTTCGGGATTGCGATCGATGCCCTCGCTCGCACCGCTCTGCGGTCGGTCATCGGCACGCTGTCGCTCGACGAGGCATTGTCGGAGCGCGAGCGGATCAACACCGACGTTCAGTCACAGATGGAAGCCGTCACCGACAAGTGGGGCATTCGCATCGCCCGGATCGAGATCGTCGAGATCACCCCACCGCCGAAGATCCTGGAGGCCTTGGCACTGCAAAAGCAGGCCGACCAGGAAAAGCGGGCCAAGATCCTGCAGTCCGAGGGCAATCAGCAGTCAGCGATCAACATCGCCGACGGCGCGGCCAAGGCGGCCATCCGCGGTGCCGAGGGTGAGCGGGCGGCCGCCATCCTTCGCGCAGAAGGCAACCGGCAGGCATTCATTCTCGAAGCAGAAGGCCGGGCGCAGGCGATCGCGAGCGTCTACACCGCCATCCGCACGGCAAATCCTGACCCGGCATTGATCGCGATACTGCAGCTCGACACGTTGGCGAAGTTTGCCGACAGCGACAACACCAAGATCGTCGTGCCGTTCGAGAGCGCGGCGCTGCTCGGAGCCGCACAGGCGCTGCGATCCGTTCTCGACGCGGTGCCGGGTACTTAGCTTGGCGCGAACTGAGGCTGATGGCCCGAGGTGCGCGAGCAAATCAACCACCGACACCATCTCTGCAGCGACTCGCTCCACACCTTGGCGGCTCGTCGATGAGTTGAGGCTTGGGTTTGACGCCGGTCACCCGCAGGGGATGGCGAGGGTTGGCACGACGTGGTGGATCTCGACAGTCGACAAGGACTTGCGTCGCGGTTTCCTGTTGGCGGTCGACGACACCGGGGCGCTGCTCGAGCGGGTTCCTGTTGGTGACGACCGGCACTACCACCCGGGCGGCATGGACTTTGATGGTCACGCGTTCTGGATTGCCGGAGCCGATTACCTTCCCGATTCCTCGACCATCGTCTACCGGGTCGAGCCGGGAGGGATTCCGCAGCGGGCGTTCGACGTTGACGACCACATTGGGGCTATCGCCAGATGCGGTGATGACGGCGACTTGGTCGGATGGTCGTGGGGTTCGCGCCGATTTCTTCGATGGTCGATCGAGGGTGATCTTCGCGCTACCCGCATCAATCCAGGGTTCTTCATCGACCATCAGGACTGCCAGTGGCTCGACACGGGCCAT
>DATAJN010000253.1:0-2494 GCA_036262105.1 Ilumatobacteraceae bacterium | reverse complement strand
TATCCCGGATCGCCGGCTGAATGACGCATCGCTGGGGGGTCTCCTCTGCCACGCTGAGCGTCGGTCACGCTGATCACGCGAGCGCTGCCGATCGGGTTGTGGTGCCCCCTTCGACGGGGTCGAATTCCAGTCATCTTCTTGGCGTGAAGGGTGCGGCGACGGTTGCTGCGGGTTGTCATGCATGATCGGTAGGACGTACGAGTAGGTCTGCACGGTGATGGCCCACACGTCGTCTAGCAACGACTCGGGCATTCGAACATCGCTTGCCGCGGGCCTGACCGTTGCGCTTCACCCCGGCGCGACGGACGACGGCCCTGCACTCGCCGGAGGGCAGGTTCTGGATAGACACTGACCGAAACGTCTCACACGTCTCACGAATATTGACCAATTTACTAGGGCTGACCTGGTGGGCATTGGGGGCCTCGATCCCCCGACTTCCACGGTGTGAACGTGGCGCTCTTCCAACTGAGCTAAACGCCCTTACGGTCCGCCAAGAGTAGCAGTGATCATCGGCCCATCCACGGGGTCAAACCGTGAAGCGGATGCACACCACACCGAGGCCCTGCTGGTCGCGGTGTGGCTCCAGCGGCGGCGGGCACTGTTGGTCGGCCTCGATGCGGCTCTCGACCACACCATCGTGATCGGCGTCGCAGTTCACCTCCGCAGCGTCGCCGTTGTCTTCGATCACGACGCACGATCCCGGCTCCAGCACGTTGTCGGGCGGCCCTGGCTTCGACGGTGTGTAGGTGAAGACTCCGAGGAGGACGATGCCGATGCCGACCACGGCGAGACCGAGCAAGAACCGACAGGGGAAGTTCGACGGTGGAAGCGGAGCAACGGTGACGGGTGGGCTCGGCGACCGGTCATCGACACCCGGAGACACGTTCTCTGCATCGAGTGCGCTGTCGTACGCACGGCGGAGCGCCGGGTCACCCAACACCCGCCAGGCCTCATTGATCGGGGCCAGCATGTCGGCCGAACCGGTGGCGCTCGTGTCGGGATGATGTGCCCGCGCCAGCCGGCGGAACGCCGACCGTATCTGTGCGGGCGTTGCTGTTCTGGCGACGCCGAGCACCTCGTAGTGGTTCACCCGTCGACCGTTCCGCCCGCTCGCCAGTACTGGCCATCGGCCCGATCGAGAAAGCCGTGATCGACGAGGTAGCGACGAAGCGCGGCCGTGTCGGCGTGGCGCTTGCCGAGCATGAGGTTGACCATCTTCTCGCTGTACTTCTGCCCTGGCTCGAACTCCTGCGCAAGCCAATCGAGGACGACCATCCGCTTGGCCGGAGCGACAGGCATCGACTGCAGGCGGCCGTTGACGACGAAGGCGCGCAACACCTTCCGGGCTTCGTCGGGAGCGTCGGCGAACTCGCTCGACTGCGCTTGTGTGTTGGCTCGCCGTGCCGCTTGTTGGAAGACCTCTGCGGCAAGACTGAAACCCTCGTCTCCTTGCACCACCAGCCCGGTTTCGACGAGCTTGCCCAGTGCCTTGGCAACCTGCGGAGCGGCGAGTCCCGTCGCGGCAACGATCGCTTCCACATGACGAGCGCCGAGTTCGACGGCCGCCACGACGCGGCGACGATTGTTGTCGGCGAGAAGTCCGACCAACGCAGTTGCGTCGAGGTCGGCCAAAGCTCAGTACCCCAGGTCGGGATAGACGACGCCGTGCAGCCGCTTGCCTTGGGAGAAGAGTCGGATGTTGGTCGTGATCCGTTCCGAGAGCAGAGGCTCTTCCATCTCCAGCGTGGCGCCGATGTGCGGCGTGATGATGCAGTTCGGCAACGACCACAGTGGATGGTCGTCGGGCAACGGCTCGGGATGAGTGACGTCGAGCGCAGCCCCGCCGATGACGCCGTTCTGCAACGCCCACACCAAGTCGTCGGTGACGATGTGCTTGCCGCGAGAGACGTTGACCAACCAGGAGTGGTTCTCCATCATCTCCAACTCGGTGAGGGAGATCATCTCCTCGGTCTCCGCGGTCAACGGCAGGGCCAGCACCACGAGATCGGCGCCTGCAAGCGCATCGACGTACCGCTCTGCCGCCAACACCTCGTCGACGCCTTCCATCTCCTCGATCCGATTGCGAACGACGGTGATGTGGCAGTCGAACGGCTTGAGCATGCGCACCAACGCGCAGGCAATGCCGCCGCCACCCAGGATGGTGACCTTGCCGCCGATCAGGTTGCGCCCCGCCTCGCCCAACCACGTTGTCGACCTGACATACGTGCCGAGGCTGCGCAGGCCGGCGAGGGCCAAGGTGAGGGCGAGCTCGGCAACGGGCTCGGCGAAGATTCCCTTGCCGCACGTCCACGTGCGATCATCCTGGACGAGGTGCACGAACGGCTCGATCCCAGCGTACGGCAACTGCACCCAGGCAATGCGTTCGTTGGCCGCCAGCACGACTTCGAGTTGGTCGGCGTGTCGCGGCTGCGTCCAGATCAGTGCTTCCGCTTCAGCCACTGGAACGATGTGACCGCCACCGGCGACGATCGCT
>DATAJN010000252.1:0-5615 GCA_036262105.1 Ilumatobacteraceae bacterium | reverse complement strand
GTGTTCATCACGAAGGGACCGCCCATCACGACTGGTTGGCCGATCGGCCTGCCGCTGTACACCATCGCCACGGTGTGTGTGTCGCCGCGCCCGGTGGCGATCGACAGGGTTGACCAGGCGTCAGCGTCGAGCGGGCCGGCCAACGGTTCGGACCATGCGATCTGACCCTCGTTGACGCGTCGCATAGCGATGGTCGCCTCGCCGCGCAGCACGTACACGAAGGCTCGGTCGTGCGCCGGGATCATGTGGTCGATGTGAGTGTTGGGCTCGAACGTGAGAATCGCAGCGGTGATCGGCCACTGGTTCGTGGCTCTGCCGGTGATGCCCGCGGCGGCGCCTGAGATCACGTCGACGCGCACGCCGTCGAGTTCGACGACGGGCCGCTGAGCGGCCAGCAGGTCCTGGTATGTGGGCGCGACGAACTTGCGTTCAGCGGGCAGGTTCACCCAGAGTTGGAGCAGGTGGGTGTGGTCGTTGCGAAAGGCGTGTTCGCGGTGAATGATGCCGCGTCCGGCGGTCATCCACTGCACGTCGCCGGGTTCGAGGGTGCCCATGTGGCCGAGGTTGTCGCCGTGCTCGAGCACGCCGTCGAGCACGAACGTGACGGTCTCGACTCCGCGATGCGGGTGCCAATCGAAACCTGACGACGAGAACCAGTCTTCGCTCAGCAGTAAGAACGGGTCGGTGCGCTCGGGATGCATCGGGGTGATGATCACGTTGCGGTCATCGACCTGTGCGTCGGCGCCGAGGTGGAGGTGCGACTCGACGCGATCGATCGTGCGGGCGGCGAGGTTGTCGGTGATTTCGGGAGATAGCTGCATGTCGGTGATGTTTCGGCTCAGTTCAGTTGATATGTCAACCGGAAGCGTATCGAAATGGGGTTGATGTATCAACCCGATGCCGCTAGAAATGTGGGCATGGAGGACATGACGCTCACCGTCGACGAACTCGCCGCATGGCGGGCGTTCGTGCAGATGCAAGAGCTGCTGCGCGCTCGCCTCGAGCAACAGCTGCAGGCCAGCAATGGGTTGTCGAATGCCGACTACACCGTGCTGGTCGCGCTGTCAGAGGCGCCCGGTCGGCGCCTGCGCGCGTACGAGCTGTGCGACGCGCTCGGCTGGGAGAAGAGCCGGCTGCATCATCACTTCTCGCGCATGTGTCGGCGAGGCCTGGTCGAGCGCGAGCAGGGCGACGCGCGGGCGATCCACGTGACGCTGACTGATACGGGGCTCGAGGCTCTGCGCCGCGCCGCCCCTGGGCACGCCCGCGAGGTGCGCCGGCTGGTCTTCGACCGGCTCACCGAAGCAGAAGTGCGCCAGCTCGGAGCGATCTCTACGTGCCTGCTCGACGCGCTGCTCGCCAACGCGCCCCGGCCGGCCCGCCGCAGTCGCCGCGCCGCCTCGGGTGCTGAGCCGGAGTAGTTGGCGTGGAACGGCCTAGGAGGACCGTCCCCGGTGGTCCACTTGGGACTTCTGGCCCTACCGAATCCCTGTGTGCCGCCGCATCCTCGCAGGGAAAACATTGGGGCGCGCTTGTGGCAGACTTTCGAACGCCCCCCTTGACACGTGAGAGGAGACGATCATGTCCGAGGAGAACAACGTTCTCGTCATACACTTCCCCGAGAGCAGCAAGGCGTTCGAGGCGCTGAGCCAGCTCAAGGGTCAGCCGGGTGTCAGAGGCGCGGCAGTCGTGGAGCGCACAGCCGATGGCGAGGTTCGCCTCGGCGACGGCTACTCGCCGGAAGGTGGCAGCGGTGTCGCCGTCGGTGGGTTGGTGGGCGCGCTGATCGGGATCCTGGCCGGTCCCGTGGGTGTGCTGCTCGGGTGGAGCACCGGGATGCTCGCCGGCATGGCGTACGAAGCCGACGAACTCGCCGATGCCGACGACGGCTTCACGATCTTGAGCGCCAGCATTCCCGCCGGCAGCAACGCCCTCATCGTCGAGATGATGGAGACCAGCCACGCGATCGCCGATGACGTCGCGGAGAAGCTCGGCGGGACGATCACCCGCCTACCCGCCAAGGACGTCGAGGCCGAGATCAAGTCGGCCCAGGAAGCCGCCCGTAAGGCAGCCGCCGAGGCCCGCAAGGTACGTCGGGCGGGGCGACTCGCCGAGTTCAAGGAGAAGCTGAGCGGCATTGGACCCCACCACACCAAGTCCTGACGACGGCGCCGGTGCGATGGCGCCATCGGCCGAGGTCGGAGCTCACCCGACGAGCGACACCGGCACGTTGCCGGGCATCGTCGGCGACGCAGTCGTGCCGGACGTGGACGGCTGGTGGCAGGAGGTCAACCGCCTTGACGTCGCCGCGTACGCGGCAATCGCGGCGACACCAACGCCGGTCTTGGACGGTGTCTTTCGTCGCCTGTCCCGGGCCGCCGACCACTGGAAGCTGTGGCTTGGCTGCGCCGCAGCCCTGGCGATCGCCGGGGGTCGCCGCGGCCGACGAGCGGCGGTGAACGGTGTTGCGGCGATGGCGGTCAGTTCGGCCGTCGTCAACTTGGCGGTGAAACCACTCGGCGCCCGGCGCCGTCCCGACCGGGCACGCCATCACGTCCCAACGGCCCGCCAGGTGTCGATGCCGACCTCGACGTCGTTCCCGTCGGGCCACGCGGCAGCGGCAGCCGCCTTCGCCACCGGTGTCGCCACCGCGTTTCCCGAGGCCGGCATCCCCCTCAGCAGCGCCGCAGCCCTCGTCGCATACTCCCGCGTCCACACCGGCGTCCACTATCCGGTCGACGTAGTCGCCGGGACCGTCGCGGGCACGACGGTGGCGCAGCTCGTCGTCGCTCTGCTCGACCGCGGCCGCAAGCGACGGATGGTCGCCAGTCGCAATTGACGGCAGGGCCCGTGATCGCGCCGAAACACCGGTGGAACAGCCGTGGAAGAGCCGGACGCACCGAGCCACATCCTCGCTTCGAACATCGCCGGAGTCCGCTGGCCTGCGACCGTTCGCCGATCAGTCGATCGGGAACTGCGTGAATACCGCCTCGAGATGCTCCCATGCAACCTCGTCGTCATCGTCACCGCAATCCTCGAGCGTCGGACCAGTGTCCGGGACGCCCTCGTACCCTAGTTCCTGGACTTCGTGCCCGGCCTCGCCGAGTGCGGCCGAGAGATCGATCTTCGGGCGTTGTTCCGCCTCGTTCTCCGGATGTTCCTGCATCGCCCTGCTCCTTTCGTCGAACGGATCGTTCCCTGACCGAGAAACGACGGCGGCGAACTCACGAACCTGCTCATCGTCGCGCCAGTCGCCGGAGACCCTCTTGGCCATCTGATATCTCCTTCGTCTCTATCGCCTACATGGTGATCTCAATGGGGCCTTGCACCCAGGGCCGAAGGTCAGTCATGCGGCGCGTGAGCAAGCGGAGGGGGCGACATCGGCTCTCTTGGATCGCGCTCCGCCATCTACGCCGACAACGTCGACCTGGTCCGCCAGACCGATGCGGCGATGTTCAACGCCAAGCAGGTCCTGAGTGAAGCTGGCAAGACACCCCTACCCCGCGGCCCCCAGGTAGGCGCCGAGCATTCTCTCGAGCTCGCGCGGAAGGCGCTCGTCGTCCAGGCTGAGCGGAGCTTCGTCGCTGCGGAGCACCAGGTAGACCAGAGTGGCCCGAAGGACCTCCAGCGCAAAGCGAACGGCGAGCGCAGGCTCTGGATGTCCCTCGACCAACCCATGTTCGAGCCACCGCTCGGTTTGGCGATCTGCGATGGAGTGGGCGAGCTCGAGCATCGGTGCTGAGGATTCCGGGTGGTCGGACTCGTAGATGAGGAAGGCGCGGATCAGGCCGAGGTGTTCCCGAAAAAGGGAGAGTGCAGCATGGACGATCAGTCTCACGAGCTGCGGCGCGGTTGGCGAGCCTGGGATGGCCTCGAGGCTCTGCTCGAGGGCCGCCCGGGCCTGTTCGATCCACCGACTGCGCACGGCCGCGAAGAACGCGTCCTTGTCAGCGAAACGCTGATAGAAGACACCGACGGAGCATCCACCGAGTTCGGCCACATCGCTGATACGTGTGCCGTCGAACCCGCGCTCGCCGAACAGCTGCGCGCCGGCGATCAGGAGACGGTCCAGCTTCTCGCGGCTGCGGCCTTGTTGGGGACGCGGCACAGGGTTCGGGTGGGTCTCGACGACGCCCCCCGCCTGATGCACCGACCTGTACTGAGGCATTCCAACCTCAATCAGGAACGTTGATCATCACGAACGCGAAATCATCCGATAGCGGCGTCGAGACGTGCCCTTGGCCCTCGGTGTCTTCGATGAGAATGGGCTCTCCAGGACCAAACTCACGCCGCTCGCCAGCCGACACCGTGATGGCAGCCCGGCCGCGCAGGCATATCACCCATGAGCGACACGGAGCGACGTGAGGCTCCCAGTCCGGCGCCCCGGGCCGCTGCTCCACGAACATGAGGCCGCTTACGGGAATCAGGTCCGAGACCAACAACGGCGGTACGCCGTCGACGATGTGTCGCTCGCTCGTCGGCGCGTCGACATCCGCGAATCGTGAGCTCCCGCGATCGTCACTGTAGATCCGCACGTACTTCACGGTACCTCCTGGCCATCACTGGGCGTTGGGTCCGAGCGTGTGGTCGGCCAATCTCCGAGCCATGTTGTCGAACGCCGTGCCAATGCCGTGATTTCGCAGCATGGCCAGGTCGCGGAAGACTCGCTGCATACGCGCTCCGTCTAGCGCCGGGGTGGATCCCATCGTGCTCCAAACCGTCTGCATGGCCTCCCACACGATGTCGATCACTTCGCCGGCCAGCAGGGTCAACCGCATGTTCTCTTCCACGCTGAAGGGACGCAGGCCCAGCATGTGCAGGCGGCTCGCTTCGGTCCATTGAGTCGATTGGTTGGAGAGTGCGGCCTCGGCCATCGCAAGGCGCCCCAGCGTGCGTCCGTACCAGCGCCGATAGTCGCTGTCCTCGATGCGTGGGGTAATTGGTGGGAATATGGTCGTTCGCGATCGCATGAGGTCGCCATACTCATCGAGCGCCCCGGTCAACGCGCCGACGCCAATCGAGGCCAGTTCGAACAGGGCAAAGCTCTCATAGCGTCCGTAGTGCGCCGGATTGTTGCGTAGTGACGAACTGTCTTGACCGAGCGGTTCCGGTTCGTATTCGAGCAAGTCGATGCGCAGAACGAACCGGTCTGGGATTCGCGCTTCGTCGAACCGAACGCTGTGCGAGCCGCTGCCCTTCATGCCGAGCGCGTTGCCCCAATCGTCGAGCCTCGTCCAGTTCGGGCGCTGGGCGAGGAACACGACCGGCGCCCCCTTCGAACCGTCGCGGAAGGTGGGAAACGCCTGACCGAGCAGGTGCGTGGCGTAGGGGACACCTGAGCAGTAGTTGTACGTTCCGGTCAGCAACCACTCGCCACCTTCGAGCTGGCGGATTTCGCCTTGTGGCCTGGCAGGGAACGGACAGATGAAGTGTCCGTCACCGAAGATTTCTGGCCACAGTGAAGGATCGAACAGTCGACAGACCATGGGAGCGTGCGACGCCCCGAGGCAGAACTGCCACGCCGATGATGGGCAGCCTCGGGCGATTGCCCTGACGATCCTTCCAAACGTCTCCATATCAGCGCCAAGACCGCCGCACTCGGGCGGGACGAGTGT
>DATAJN010000251.1:0-4779 GCA_036262105.1 Ilumatobacteraceae bacterium | reverse complement strand
CCCGAGTAGATGCCCATCTGGGTGAGCGCCAGCGGGCTGGCAACCCCGTCGACGCGCAGCGGCGGGTTGTTGGACTGGAAGATGGCCATCGCCTCGGCCGTCGGTTTGTCGTACTTCTGGGTGAGCGTTGCGTGGTAGAGGCCCAGTGCGGCGAGCGTGAACTGCAGGCAGGCAACGCTCGAACCGGTCGAGCCGATCACCAGCCCGGCATCGCTGGTGCACCACGCAAGTTCGGGCACATCGGCTTTCGCGCTCGACGAGGTTTGGGTGGTACCGACACCCACCATCAGCGTTGCCAGAACGAGCGTCAGAGCCCCACGCCGCAAGTTCACCCACGTATTCTGCCGGGAATGGCCCGCGACAACGCCGCATCCCCGAACATCTTGCTGATCACGCTCGATCAGTTCCGGGCCGATTGCCTGTCGTGCGCATGGCATCCGGTCGTGCGCACTCCGGCGCTCGACCGGTTGGCTTCGCAGGCGATTCGCTTCACTCACCACTACTCGCAAGCGGCGCCGTGCTCCCCCGGACGCGCTGCTCTCTACACGGGCACGTACCAGATGAACAACCGCGTCGTCGCCAACGGCACGCCACTCGACACGCGGTTCGACAACATCGCTCACGCCGCTCGACGCGCCGGATATGTGCCGGCCCTGCTCGGATACACCGACCAAGGTGTCGATCCACGCTTCGTCAGCGATCCCACCGATCCGCGGCTGTCGACCTACGAAGGGGTGCTGCCCGGCTTCGATCCGGTGCTCGACATGGGTGGCTGGCAGCTCCCGTGGATGTTGTGGCTCAACGGGCAGGGGTTCGACTTCGCAGATCCGATCGCCGCGCTTCATCTCGAACACGAGCGACCAACCGAGTTGTCGACTTCCACGTTCCTCACCAACGGATTCATCGGTTGGCTCGGCGAGCAGCATGAGCCGTGGTTCGCTCATCTCTCGTACCTGCGACCACATCCGCCGTACAGCGCGGCCGGCGAGTTCTCGACCATGTACGACCCGCAGGAATGTCCGCCGCCGATGCCCGTTCCCGGCAACCGCCACCGCCTGCTCGATGGTCTGCTGAACAGCCCGGCAGCTGCGCCAGCCGACCCCGACGACGTCGCCCGCATCCGCGCCCAGTACTACGGGATGATCAGCGAGGTCGATGCGCAACTGGCGCGTGTGTGGGCCGCGTTGGCCGACAAGGGCGACTGGGACAACACGGTCATCGTCGTCACGTCCGATCACGGCGAGCAGCTCGGTGATCAGGGTCTGGTCGAGAAGGCCGGGTTCTACGAAGCGAGCTATGCAGTGCCGGCGATCGTCCGCGATCCGCGGTTCGGTGTGGTCGGCGTTGTCGACGACTTCACCGAGAACGTCGACATCATGCCGACCTTGTGCGAAGCCATGGGGATCGACGTGCCGACGCAGTGCGACGGCTTACCCCTCACGCCCTTTCTGCGAGGAGAACGGCCGAGCGCGTGGCGAGACGCGGCGTACTACGAGTGGGACTGGCGTGACGTGTTCATCCCGCACGGCGACCACCCCTGGCCGTGGGATCGCCGGCTGGAACGGCAGAACCTGGCGGTGCGCCGCAGCCGCGATCGGGCGTTTGTGCACTTCGGCGACGGATCGTGGCGATGCTTCGACCTGGCAGCCGATCCGACGTGGCAGACCGAAGTCGACGATCCCTCCATCGTCCTTGCCGAGGCCGCCGAGATGTTGAGCTGGCGATCGCGAAACCTCGATCGCACGATGACCGGAATGTTGCTACAGAATGGCGGCATCGGTCGACGCCCGGCAGCGAACGTACCCACGCCGATCAGTTGAGGATCGGGCCTCCAGCAGCCGGTGCCGATGTGCAGGCATGTTCGAGCCCGCGCCCGCCACTGCTGGCGAGGTACCGTCGATGCTTTCGATCGGCGAATCTGGCAGCAGGTAGTGGCGCGTCAAAGGGGCAACCTGCTGACTAGCCGAGCGGTGGGCGCTTGTCCTTCTTCTCGCGCTTGGCCTCGCGCTTTTCCTTGAGCGTCTTGCCGGCCTTCTTGGGCGAGGACTTCTGTGGTGTCTTGCTGGGCATGGAGCCCTCCTCAAAGCGGTATCGAAGGCCGACCCTAGCAGTGCTCGGTCAGGTAGCGAACCCACCCGGCATGGTCGTTTCATGCCCGTCGGCAATGCCCAGACGGCGTATGTCTGCCTCCCGATCCGGGTATGCAGCAAGCAGGTCGCCGACTCTGCCGCCCTCGAAGCAGGTGCCGGTGAAACCGGGGGCCATGGTGCATCCGAACAGCGCCCAGTGACCTCCGCCGAGGAGCTCACCGGCCTGCCAAACACCGGCCGGGATCACGAACTGCACGAGCTGCCCGGCGAGCAGATCCGAGCCCATGATCACCTCCTCCGTCGAGCCATCGGGATGCAACAAGACCAGTCGCATCGGATCGCCACGGTAGAAGTGCCAGACCTCGTCGAAGGTCAGTCGGTGGAACAGCGATCGACTCGGAGGGTTGGCGCTGTACAAGCCGATCATCGCCGTGCCGACCGGCCCGCCAGTCGCGGCGTCGGCCGCACTGCGATACGTGCTGACGAAGAACGTTGCCTCAACTGGCAACGGTGTCATGCCCAGGTGGTCGAGCAGTTGCTGAACGGTCGGCTCGATCATCGGTCGAGCGTCCTCTCGTAGGCGTGGGCAACGCGCAACAGTTCGACATCGCCGCGCGGACGCCCGATCAACTGCATGCCCATCGGCAGGCCACGTTGGTCGAAGCCCACCGGCACGCTGATCGCCGGCAAGCCCGCGAACGTCGCGTACGAGGTGACCTCCATCCACCGGTGGTAGGTGTCCATCTCGCGGTTGCCGATCCGTCGTGGCCATCGCTCGGCAACTTCGAATGGCCACACCTGGGCGGTGGGAAGTGCAAGCACATCGAAGCGATCGAACAACGCCGTGATGCTCGCGAAGTACAAGGTGCGGTCGACCGATGCCCGGCTGAGCTCGGCGCCCGTGACGTTCGCGCCATTGTCGATCTCCCAGAGCGCTTCCGGTTTGACCAGATCGCGACGGGAGGGATCGGCGATCAGCGGCGACAACCCAGCCGCGACCAGGACATGGCGCCACACGACCCAGGCATCCCACACTCGCTCGGGCGACATCGAGAATGCGGTTGGCTCGACTGAACAGCCACTGGCCTCCATCTGCCGCAACGCGGCCGTGCAGCAATCGAGGATGCCGGCTTCCATCGCCAGGTGACCGTCCAGGTCACCCAGCCAGCCGACTCGCGTTCCAACCGGCTCATCGTCGAGCGTCTGGCGTGCTTCGGCGACCGTTGCGAACTCGTCGAGACGGCCCGACAGCGACAGCGGCGAGCCGGGGTGGTAGCCGGCTTGGGTACCGAGCAGCAGAGCCACGTCCAACACGGTGCGGCCCATGGGGCCCTCGGTGCCGAGTTGAGCGAGGTAGGCGTCGCGCTCGGGCAGGTCGGGGACGCGGCCCTGGCTCGGCCGGAACCCGAACACGTTGTTCCATGCCGCCGGGTTGCGCAGCGAACCCATGTAGTCGCTGCCGTCGGCCACGGGCAGCATGTGCCGAGCCAAGCCGACGGCCGCACCACCACTGCTGCCGCCTGCGGTACGCGACAGATCGAACGGATTGCGAGTGGTGCCGAACACGTCGTTGAACGTGTGTGAGCCGAGCCCGAACTCGGGCACGTTGGTCTTGCCGATGATGATGCTTCCGGCATCTTTCATCCTGCTCACCATCAGGCAATCGAAGTCGGGAATGAAGTGTTCGAGCAGGCGCGATCCCATCGTCATGGGCAGGCCCTTGGCGGGCGCGAGATCCTTGATGGCCTGCGGCATGCCGTGCATCCAGCCGCACGAGACTCCGCCGGCGATCTCCTCGTCGCGCCGTGCCGCTTCGGCCGTCAGATGATCACGGTCGCGCCTGCTGACGATCGCGTTGACGGCTGGGTTCTCTCGGTCGATGCGATCGAGATAGGCATTCATCACCTCGCGGGACGAGACATCGCGGCGATGGATCGACTCCGACAGATCTGCTGCGGAGAGCTCGGTGATGTCCACGTCCGAAGCCTGTCACGCGAAGGTTTGGGCGGCACGGTTCGGCGGGTACTGGTTCGAGTTGAACCATCCGACCAGGAGGCAAGAGCATGACCGCAGTCACCGCCAGTGCATCAGTGGTGATCGATGCGCCACGCCAACGCGTGTGGGAGGCGCTCACGGATCCGGACCTGGTCCGCCAGTACTTCATGGGCGCCGAGGTTGTCAGTGATTGGCAGGTCGGGCATCCGATCACCTTCAAGGGCATGTGGAAGGAGAAGGCGTTCGAGGACAAGGGTGAGATCCTCACCTTCGACCCGCAGGAGGAGATGAGCTACTCGCACTGGAGCCCGCTGAGCGGAACCGACGATGCGCCCGACAACTACCACGTCGTTCACATCACGCTCGACGACGCCGAGGACGGCACGAGGGTGACGCTCGAACAGTCGAACCTCAACGGCGCGGTCACCGACGCCGACAAGAAGAGCCGCGACGACTACGAGAAGAACTGGCACGGGGTTCTCGAGGGATTGAAGAACGTCTCCGAGGCGTGACGAACTGAATGCAGCTACGGCAGCGACGGGCGGATGAGGAACTTCTGCCCGGTCGCCTGACGAGCGTAGGTCTTGATGGCGTCGAGACCGAGCGCACCAGCCAGCGAGACCTCGTCGGTGTAGTGGCTGGCGAAGGTCGTCGTGAGCTCGGCCAACACCCTGTTGCGCAGGCGGTCGATGCC
>DATAJN010000250.1:0-5097 GCA_036262105.1 Ilumatobacteraceae bacterium | reverse complement strand
AAACAGTCGACGGCCCTGCGGCACATACGAGACACCGAGTTTGGCGACCTTCTCCGGCGCTAGCTGGTCGATTCGTTCGCCGTTGAAGACGACTTCACCGGACGTTCCTCGCGTGAGACCCACGATCGTGTTGCACAACGTTGACTTGCCCATCCCGTTGCGGCCGATCAGCGCCACAGCCTCGACGCCCATGCTGAACGACACACCGTCGAGCACCCGTGAAGTGCCGTAGCCGGCACACAGATCATGAACGCGGAGAAGGTCGTCGCTCATTCGACGCTTCTTCCGAGATAGACGTCGCGGACAATCGCGCTGCGACGGATCTCGTCGGGCGTCCCGGCGGCGATCGTCAGGCCATCGGACATGACCACGACTCGACTTGCAACGCGCAGGGCAACGTCCATGTCGTGTTCGATGAGCAGCAGAGTCACGTCGGCCGCCAATGACTCCAACAGTTCGACCAGGCGCTCGCGTTCGCCGCGGGACAAACCTGACGCAGGCTCATCGAGCATCATCAGGTCGGGTTTCGTGACCATGGCCATCGCCACCTCGAGCTGGCGTTGTTGGCCGTGGGAGAGGTCGCCGACGTGTGACTCGACGTGATCACCGAGCCACACGGCTTTGGCCGCCTCGCGAGCCTTGAACCGCGACTGCTCGTCGAGCGGGGTGCGCCGAAGCGATCGATGACGGCCCTGGATGCCGAGGAGGGCAAGATACAGATTGTCTTCCACGGTGAGGCCCGTGAAGAGCCGAGTTCGCTGGTAGGTGCGGGCAACTCCGAGGCTCGGCCGGCGACGTGAGGGCAGCAACGTGCAATCGACACCCTTGATGGCGACCAGGCCCAGCGTCGGCCTGATATCGCCGGCCACCACGTTGAACAGCGTGGTCTTGCCGGCCCCGTTTGGGCCGAGAATCGCCAACCGCTCGCCTTGGGCGACATCGAGATCGATGCCGCCCAAGGCGAGGAGACCACCGAACCGGACCGACACGGAACTCAGCTTGAGCAGCGTCGTCGTCGTCTCGGTTACGGAAGCGGTGATGTTCACGGTTGGATGTTCTTCGGTCAGCCCTGCGGCACGCCGTCGACGACGGGAATCGCCTTGCCGGTCCACGGCAGGTCGCGAACCTCGCAAGCCGGCGCGTCACGGCCTGGCGGCGGAGTTGTCTCGCTGAAGGTTCCACCGAAGGTCTGATCAACACCCTTGATGAGGGCAACCGTCTTGGAGACGACCTTGTCGCCGTCGAGAACCAGCTGTTGCACCGTGGTGTCGACGATCGCCTGGCGGTTCTTGTCGAGTTTGACGGTGCCGAACGGGCCTTTCAGCGTCATGCTCGACAATGCGGCGTTCAACGCCTTGTGGTTGTCGGACAGATCGCCGTTGACGGCGTTGAGGCCCTGAACCAGAGCGGTACCGGCCAGGTAGTAACCATACGCAAACCCGAAGGTCAGTGCTGTCGCGGGCGGGCCGGCCTCGTTGCCGGTGAGCGCACCTGCCAGGGTGTCCCACGCCGCATTGGCGCTATCGGCGTAGGCCTTGATCTCTGGTGTTTGGACGTCACCGGCGAAGGAGGCGAAGCCGCCGATGTAGGAACCAGCAATGCCGGTGCCCAGCGCGGACGCCAGAGCCGGGTTGAAGAACAGATTGCCAGCATGCTGCTTACCGGTGAGCTCGCCCTTGGCGTTGACGAAGGCTTCGAGCGACGCTTGCGTTCCAGTACCGCCGACCGCCCAGAAGTAACCGTCAACCTGATCGGGGTTCGGCAGTTGGGCGATCCACGACGAGTAGTCGGTCGTGTTCAGCGGTGGGAAGACCCGCTGCACCACCTTGCCGCCGACGGCGCAGAAGTCGGCGATGAAGCCCGCTGCCGACGTCCAGCCGAAGCCGTAGTCGTCGGCGATGACCACAGCGGTGTTCCATCCGGCTGTGTTGTGCAAGATGTCGCCCAGACCGGCGTTCCATTGCGCACCGTCACCGGTGAAGCGGAAGAAGTTCGGGGCCCGCACTTGCAGTGTGGCTTCTTGCGCACCCGAGATGCCGTTGATGAAGGTGACGTCTGGATGATCTTTGGCGTAGTTGGCTATGGCGATGCCTTCGTCGCCCGAGAGCGGACCAAGCACGACCTGCGCGCCGTCTTGCTCGACGAGCTTGCGGATCTCTTGGATCGCCCGGTCGGACGTATCGTTGCCACAACCGACACCGACAACGTCGATCGCCAGCCCACCGGCGGTTGCACCGGTGAATCCGTCGAGGGCAGTTGTCCGCGATTTCGACTTCGCCCCTGCATTGTTGATCATCGCCAGCGTTGCGCCGGCCACGACGTCTTCGTTGAATCCACCGAACGCGCCCTCACATTCAGCCATGATTCCGAGCTTGAGCGATCCTCCGGATGCGGGAGCGGTCGTTGCCGCAGGAGCGGCCGTTGCCGCAGGAGCGGCCGTCGCCGCAGGAGCGGCCGTCGCCGCAGGAGCGGCGGTCGCAACTGGCGTGGCAGGCGTAGCAGCCTTATCGCTGCCGCAGGCCACGGCCACGAGAGCGAGCGACATGAACGCTCCGCAGAGCTTCATGCGCTTTCGATTCACTTTGTGCTTGGACATTCGGTCAGTCCTCCTCTTTCCTAGTTGAGCGACGAATCGCAGTTTTTCGAGCCACGTTTGATATGCGGTCACGATGTGTTCGGTAACGGCGCTGGCCGTTTCCGGGCGAGGTTGCGCAGCCTGTCGACGAGACCAACCAGCCCGTCGGGGGACAACACGACGATGGCCAGCACCAACAGGCCGACGACGGTGTTGAATCGCGCTTCGGTGAGGCCAATGCTGGCGGCGAACGGCAGATCGCGGAGGTAGTTGTTGGCTGCGACGTACACCACCGCGCCGAGCCAGGCACCCTCGAGCCGGCCGATGCCTCCGATGACGGCGATGATGAGCAGATGGATGGTCTCACCGATCGACACCGTGTTCGGGTCGATTTGCCCGTTCCACCAGACGTTCAAGACGCCCGCGATGGCCGCTACGAAGCCGGCCAGGGTAAATGCCAACGCCCGATGGAGCGGAACATGGAATCCAAGTGACGCCATCCGGATCGGGTCGTCGCGGATTCCTTCGAGCGTTACGCCGAACGGCGTGCGCCTGATCGCTCGAAACCCGATGTAGACAAGCACCGAGAACCCCAGGGCGAGGTAGTACAGCCGTGCGGGACCGTGAAACACCGATGGTGCGTCGAGGCCGGTGATGCCGCCGAAGCCCGAGATCGTGGCCACCTGGCCGAAGACGTAGTACCCGATGACGGCATACGTGAGCGTGAGCATGAGGAAGTAGATGCCGAATGTGCGGCTCGACAACGCGCCGAGAATCAGGGCCACGAAGGTGGTGATGACCAGTGCGGCGACCACAGCAACCCAAGGATTGAGACCCAACTTCAGACCTTTGTTGCTGGCCGCTGGCACACAGTTGCCGATGACGAATCCGGCCACGCCGTATGCGAGCAGTTGAGCCAGCGAGACCATCCCGCCGTAGGCGGACAGGAAGACAATGGTCGAGGCGACCAGGCCGAGGATGAGCGCGCGGGTCACCACGAACTCGACGAAGAACTGCGAGCCGAACGTCGGCAGGACGATGAGGAAGGCGAGAACGACGAGGGGCCCGATGTAGGCGCCTCGGTAGCCGCTGGTGAAGTTCATTCTGGCCGTCCGAACAGACCGTAGGGGCGTACTGCGAGGATGACCGCGAGCAGAACAAACGTCAGGATGATGGCGTAGAAGGTGTAGCCCGTAGGCAGGTAAGCGGGTGAGAACGCGACGACCAGCCCGTACAGCAGAGATCCGGCGGCGGCACCCTTGATCGAGCCGAGCCCGCCGATGATCACGACGACCAGCGAGTTGAGCAGCCACTGCCCATCGGCACCGGGAGCCACACCGGCGAACGAGGCGCCCATCGCCCCGCCGATACCGGCCAACAGGGCGCCGACGAAGAACGTAACGGCAAACACGGCGGTGACATTGATTCCCAGCGCTCGAACCATCGCTTGATCATCGACGCCCGCCCGGATGACGAGGCCCATACGCGTCTTGTTCAGCCACAGCCACAACAGCACACCGACGAGTAACCCGACGCCGAGCATGAACAATCGACTGGTTGCATAGCGTTGGCCGAAGATCTGGAAGAAATGTGTGACCGCCTCGGGCCAGACCATTCGCTTGGCGAGGCCGCCGAAATGGGCGAGTGACTGGTCGGCCACGATGACCGAGATTGCAACCGTGATCAACGCCTGACGCAGGTCCTGACCCTGGTTCCAGCGAAGGAACACTTGCTGGATGACGAGGCCAAGGACGGCAGCTACGCCGGCACCGACGAGCATCGGTAGCACCCAGGACGCAATGGCGACATCCTTTGGCTCGATGTTGTGCGTCTTGCCGACCATCTTCTGCTGAAGATCTATGCCGATGTAGGCAGCGAGCAGGAACAAGGCGCCGTGAGCCATGTTGACGGTGCGCATCAGACCAAAGATCAAGGTGAAGCCGGAAGCGACCACGAACATCAAACCGGCGAAGGTGAAGCCATCGAGAAGCGTGACGAGAAACTGTCCCGGCTCATGAATCGCCGCGCCCGAGGGCGTGCCGGAGGCCAGGAACAGCACCCAACTGACCAGGAAGACGATCGGCAGCCCCACCGCAATGGCAGGTAAGCGCCGATGCCTCCAGATCGCGAGCATTCGTTCCCCCTCGTGAGATGCGACCGGGCCCCCGTCGCTTCCGTCGTCGACAGTACGGTGCAGCCTCGGAGGGAACCAGAGCCGTACGAGGGATATTGACCCCTCCCTTGGAGGGGGTGCGAAGGAACTACTCGGGCCGCGTCATTCCGGGCTGAGGATGAATGCCGCCGCCTCCGTCCGCGATCGCACGTGCAACTTCATCAGGATGTTGCTGACGTGATTCTTGACCGTGAACAGGCTGAGCTCCAGTGCCTTGGCGATCTCTGCGTTCGAGCGCCCTTTTGCCAGCAGCTCGGCGATGTCGGCCTCGCGTGGCGTCAGCGTCTCGAGCGCCGAAGCGGGGCGACCTGTCCCGAACGCCAGTATTTGGGTCACCTCGGTAGAAAAC
>DATAJN010000249.1:0-3520 GCA_036262105.1 Ilumatobacteraceae bacterium | reverse complement strand
TACTTGACGTACTGCTTCCCTCGCGCAGCCTCCTTCGAAGGTCACATTGCCGTCGCCGGAACCAAGCGCGAGTTCCAGTCCTGCGGGCCCGTCGACACGGCGGTCGTCAAATTTCTCATTGCCATTCAACTCCCTCATCGTCATGGACGACGGCAGCACTTCTTGAAGGCAGCTGCAGTCGCGTTGCTCGAGAGCGGTCCAGCGGACCAGTGAAACGCGGTTTTAGAAGTAGAACTTCAGTACCAGCTCCACTGTCCGCGCCGTGCTCACCGTGGACGTGATCTGCCCGAACGTGTTCGGGGCATTGATGTCACGCGCGGGCGGGCCGAAACTGGGGGTGTTGGTCAGGTTGAACGCCTCGGCGCGGAACTCGTAGTAGCGCTCGCCGCCGGCGTCGAAGCGCTTGCCGATGACCGCGTCGATGTTGTGATACGACGGCGCCCGTGCCACGCCGATGCCGCAGTTTCCCCACGTGCCCAGCGGCACGCGCTGAAACGCGTTGATATCCAGCCATTTCAGGATTGACTGATCGGACGGCACCGGGTTGCCGACGCAGTTGGGCCGCTCGTTGTCGCGCACGCCCTGGAGCGATCGATTCGCGCCGTCGATGACGGTGATCGGGAACCCGGAGCGCGCCTGGAAGATCCCGCTCAGCGTCCAGCCGCCCAGGATGGCATCCATCACCGTGGACGAGTCACCGCCCGACTTGCGGCCGCGGCCGAACGGCAGTTCGTAGTTCGCCGATAGCACGAAATTGTGCCGGGCGTCGAAGAACGCCGGGCCGTAGTTCCAGTCCGGCTCGTACGTGTTCATCCAGTACGCTCCTTCGGTGGCGACGCCGCCAGCGTCGAAGAAACCCGGATTGTTCGTCTGCGTCCGGCTCAAGGTGTACGACGCCAGGTACTCGAAGCCATTCGATTGGCGCCGGCGCACGCTCGTCTGCAACGCGTGGTAATCGCTTCGCCCCCGCGCCGCTGTCGTCGAGATGTTGGTGATGAGTGGTGCGGTCGCGTAGAGGGGGCGCCGCTGGTCCGGAGGCGCCCAGGTCGACGGATCGCCGACACCCGGCAGTGGCTGGTTGCCCTCGACCGGCGTGACCAGGTGGTCGGCGTTGTGGCCGACGTAACCGACGTTCACCGACATAGCCTGGGTGAGGAGGTACTCGGTGAAGACGTTCCACTGCTGGGTGAACTGCGGGCGCAGGTTCGGGTCCCACGCGCGCACCTCGCCGGAGGGCTGGTCGAGCGGGCGCACGTCGGCGAACCCGGTCGCCAGCGAGCCAGCGCCGCTGTTCACGTCGTACTGGACGAACGACTCGAAGAAATACGGCGGATTGAGTGTCAAGCGGAGGTTGGCGCCGGTGCCCTCCATGTACTGCGTGATGCCGTAGCCGCCGCGGAACACGAGCCGATCCGTTGATCGCCATGCGAACCCCAGCCGCGGTTCGAACCCCTTCTTGTACGACTTGTACAGTGCCCGGCTCTCCCGGTCACCGTCGGCCGCCACGATCTGCTGCCCGGTGCGCAGATCGAAGTTCGACTGGCGGTTATCCTTCTCGACCAGCGGCTGGGTGTACGCCCAGCGCATCCCGAGGTTGAGCGTCAGCGCGGGCGTGACCTTGAAGTCGTCCTGTACGAAGAGCCCGATGCGGTCGTGCAGTTGGGTCCAGGGATCGGAATTGCTGCCGCGGCCCTTGTCGCGCACCTGATCCAGCAGGAAGTCGCCAAACGGCACGCCGCTGAACGCCCCGCCGTACGCGAAATGGCCGAGTAGCCCGTTGTCGCCGGCATAGAACCGGCGCTGGATGTAGTGCAGGTACTGGCCGCCGAACCTGATCGTGTGCCGCCCCGTCAGCCAGGTGAGCTTCTCGTTGATCTGATACGTCTGGTCGAGCGTGTCGGTGTCCGTCCCCGCGGATCCCACGTCGCTCAGCCCGCTGCCCCATCGGATCGAGCTGAGTCCGGGAACGGGCTGGCCTCCGGCGATCCCGAGCGTCGCGTTGGCGTTGCCGATGCCCGCCCAGTCGAGCGCATGGAGCACGATCGCGATGCGGTTGTAGCCGACGAGGACCTCGTTGATGAGCGACGGTCCGATGATCCGGTTCCAATTGAACGCCACGTTCCTGAATGGTGCGTCTGTGCGGCTACCGAGGAGGACCGGCATCGCCCGCTTGTCGACGACGTCCTCGTACTCGGCGAACGAGAACCGCCCGAAGATCTTGTCGTTCGCCGACGCGTTCCAGTCGATGCGAACGTCCCCCTGCTGGGCGCGCGTCGTCTGCAGCCGCTCCCCGACGAAGTTGCCAGTGACGCCGCTGAAGCTGCGGTTGGGAAGTGGATACAGCCTGGTGTTGCTGAGGATAGCGCTGGCAATCGGGCTGATGCGACCCGAAGGGATCTGGTTGCCTTCGAACGCGACGCCTGTCAGCGGGTCGCGGACGGTGGCCAGGCCCGAAAGATCGCCACGGCGCCAGGCTTCGGGCGCCACCGACACCGTCTCGGTTCCCGGCGCGTTGAACCGCGTTCCCTGATAGTCGGTGAAGAAGAACACCTTGTTCCGTGCGATCGGACCGCCGAGCGTGGCGCCGTAGATGTCCTGCCGCCGCTCCGGCTTGGCCGCGCTCGACCGGTTGTTGGTCCACGAGTTCGCATCCATGGCGCTATTCCGGTAGAACTCGAACACATTGCCGCTGAAGCGGTTCGCGCCTGATTTGAGGACGTTGCTGATCACGGCGCCGGCGACGTTGCCGGTGTCGGCCGCATAGTTGGTCGTCTCGACGCTGATCTGCGCGAGCGCGTCAGGGCTCGGCTGATAGGCGACCAGGTTGCCGATCGACTCGTTCATGTCGACGCCATCGATCGTGTAGTTGTTGGTCTGCTCGCGGTTGCCGTTCACGTAGGGGCGGCCGTCGCCGAAGTTGCGGACGTTGGTGAACGATCCGGGATTGGGCGTGACCGCACCCGGCAGCAGCAACGACAGCTGGCCGGCGTTGCGGCCGTTCAGCGGCAGCGTCTGGAGCGTCGTCCCCGAGATGATCTCGCCAACGGTCGCGTTCTCGGTCTGCAGGACCTGCGTTTCGCTCGTTACCTCGATGGTTTGTTCGAGCGAGCCGATCTCGAGCGTCAGGTCGAGGCGGACTGTCTGGTTGGCCTCGACCGCGATCGGCTTGGTGGCCGTGGTCTTGAAGCCGGCGCGCGCGGTCTTGACGGCGTATACGCCGATCGGCACCGACGCGATCGTGTAGCTGCCCGCTTCGTTCGTCACGCCGGTGAACTCGACGTTCGTGGACTGGTTCGTCGCCGTGACGGTCACGCCCGGCACGCTGGCGCCGCTTTGATCGGTGACGATGCCCGTGAGGGACGCGGCGCCGGTCTGGGCCGATGCCGGTCCAGGGAGGAACAGTGTGGCGGCCAAGAGCATCATCACAGGCGCCACCGCAAGTCGCGCGGTCTTCATGAAATGCCTCCCGATGCCGACTATTTCCGAAACCATGGCTCGGCCCCACGATCGAGTCAAGCCC
>DATAJN010000248.1:0-3200 GCA_036262105.1 Ilumatobacteraceae bacterium | reverse complement strand
GGCCCCACTTCGGGAAGTAGACCTGGGCATCGTCGGCAAACAGCGACAGGATCGTGTCGCCGGTCGACGTGACGCCTCCGTTGTCAAAGGCTTTCAGGTACTCGATCGCAACTGACTTGCGTTGCTCGTCGGTCATCGTCTGGGTAGTCAGTGCCACGTAGGCCTCCTCGTCGAAGTTCGAGATTGACGGTTCGATTGAGAGCCGAAGGCTACGTCACTACTGAGAATGGCTGGCAACGGGAACCGCCGCTGGCTGCCCAGGACGGAGCGTGAAGATATCGAGCCCGTTGACGGTCGCGGCGCGCGTAAATCGCTCGCGCAGCAGCGGCGCGACCCGGCCGTCAGGATTGCAACTACCGGTGCTCTGGTACTGGACGACGAAGGTCGGGGGGTTGTTGCTGGCAAAGAGCGCGACGAGCTTGTCTTGAGCATCCCTGCCATTGAGCACGCCGTCGAACCACAGATAGGGATACGGAGGGATCGCGTCGGCGTCGGCATACACGGCCGCGCTGGCGCACATTGCATACAGCGTCGAGCCCGGTGTTCGGTGTTGCTCGTACCAGTCGGCCACCCGCTCGTCGATCAGCGAGCGAGGATCATCGCTGGCCAGCTGGGCGGCAGCGCCTCGGTTCAGCACGATCACGTGGATCGTGCTGATCAACGACGGGATCACCGCGAGGCAGGCGATGAGCATCACCACGACGCGGCTCCGGAGGCGTGCCACGGTTACCGCGGCCGCGGCGGCGACCGGGAACGTGAGCGTGACCCAGTAGTGGCGGTGGAAGAGGCCCCCAGCCAGGAACGTGATGACGGCGAAGCAGACCCAAGCCGGCAGGAGCAGGTTCGCACGCGTGATTCGGCGGCTTCGTGCCGCCCACACGACGACGCCAACGATCGCAAGGCCCGCGAGGGGCAACATCGTGGGAGCGGCGAGACGAGCCGTCGTGCCGAAGCGATGCCAATCGGCTCTCGATGTGGCGTTGATCCCTTCCAGTCGGTAACCCGCCAACGCGTACCACCAGGCGCCGAGGCCGACGATGAGGCCGTGCAGGAAGAGCGCCGCCAACACGGATGCCACGCCGGCAAGAAACACGCCGCACTCCTTGGCGGCCTCCCGCCAGGTGCGTTCCCGAGTGATGGCTCCAGCGGCAAGGCACAGCAGCACGGCGAGGAGACCATCGCATCCCGATTGCTTGAGGGAGACGGCAAGACCGGCAACAACTCCACCCGCGAACAACCACGATCGGCCGTGGCCCCGGAACAGGTAGCCACACACGATGGCGACGGCCACCGCGCCCGCGCCGCCGGCCAGCAACTCGCCGTTGGCAATGAACCCCTCGATGCGCGCGTTCGCCGAAGCGACGGCGACGAGAAACGCGGCGACGCCCGCAGCTCTCGGCCCGGCGATGGCCAGCGCGGTGTAGGCGACTCCCACGACGGCCAGGCAGCCGAACAGCATGGCCATGACTCGCAGCGCCGGGCCCGACCCGCCGGTGAGATCGTCCCAAGCGCGGAACAGCACGACCAGGCCCTGCGGCCGATCGACCCAAGCATCGGTGTAGAGCTGTTTGCCCGATGCCCACGCGCGAGCGACTGCAAGATATCCGCCCTCGTCAGAGGTGATCGGCGTGTTGACGAAGCGAGCTCGCAGTGCAATCGAGGTGGCCATCGCCGCGAGCACGACACCGACTGGAAGTCGCTGGTTCCGTGACGGCGGAACCACGTCCGACTCTCGGGCCTCGTGCTGAGCGCGGAGCACGACGGTCACCGGTAATTCCTACCCCAACGGGCAGGAAAATCAACATCGCCCCCTGTGGAGTGTTTCCTCACCGCCTGGGCGCCGCGAAACACTCCACAGGGGTTTGGTCAGGTGGTGATGGTGAGGGAAGCGGTGACAGGTGCACCGGTCGGTTCGACCGGCGTCCATGTCAACGTCGCCGGCCCGGCGGGAGCAGCGGCGGGGATGGACAGCTCGATGTGGAACCGAACTGATTCACCGGGGGCGATGAACATCCCCTCATCACTGTTGCAGTTCAGCAGGAACTCGCCTGTCGCCGAACTCAGGCTCTCCGTGTAGACGGGGCAGCTGTCGGAGAGCACCACCGCCGTCGCCTCCTTGCCGCCGTTGGAGGGGCCGGACTTTGCGGTGACGACGACGTCGTAGCGCAGGATGGCGCCGGCCGTCACGGTCGTTGGGGCGTCGAGCGTGACGTCGAGGTTGTCGAGCGGATTGGGCAGGTCGGTGTTGGCCTGCACGGGCTCGAATGACTGAGCTTCGAGTGCCCCGGCGACGGGTGGCTGGACGTTCGACGGATCACATTGCTCGGGCTGAAGGGGTCCGCCGACGGCGAACGGAGTGACGGCTGACTTCCCGTCGATGGTCAGCCGGAACTGCGACGACTCGTTTCCTCCGCAGACGTTGCTGGCGATCGCGCCGATCAGCGCGGTGGCCCAACTGTCGTGCTCGAGCACGATGGTGGCAATGCCTTGTGATTGGCCGAGCAGCGTGGGATCGGTGCTCTGCACGATGTTGCCGGCGTCGTCGAGGAAGGCGACGTCGGGCACGCCACTGACCTGACACGGTTGATCGGACTTGTTGCGGACGTTCAGCACGCCGTACGTCGTGCCCATCGCCCCTTCGGCAGTCGGTACTGCTTCAAGATCGGCGATCGTGCATGGGGTTGCCGCGGTCAACGTGGTCGGCAGCGTGGCCGCGAACTGCACTCGTTCGTGCGGCGCGGACGGCTGATCGAGGAAGTCGATGCGTTGCGGAGGATCGAGGCGGGCGAGCTCCACCGTGCTGCCGTTCAAGCGCATCAGGATCGTGCCGTCGAGATCGCTGGCCGCCACTTGCCATCCGTCGGTCAGTGAGTACCACGTGCCGGTCCCGTCGGCGGCAAGCACGGCGATCACTGGCTCGGTCGGTACTGGAACGTCTGCCGACGGATCCTCCGGGGGACCAACGGTCGTCCACACCACGGCACCACCATGTGATGACGGAGCGGTGGGCGGGTCGGAGTACTGCAAGCCAGGGCCCTCGGAGGCGTGCGTGATCATCAATGGCCAGTCGTGGGCACCATCCGGATCATGCACGACGAGGCTGCGACTGGCCGGATCGCCGGACGTGATCGCGACATCATGTGCCGGACGGGCTAGCTTCGACGGCGCTCCCGTTTGGTCGACGTAGGCGAGCAGCAACT
>DATAJN010000247.1:0-7219 GCA_036262105.1 Ilumatobacteraceae bacterium | reverse complement strand
GCACGTGACGACGCGGGTTGAACGTCTCATCCGATCTCACCTAGAACGCTTCCCGCTCTGGTGAGGCTCATCGCGGGCGTCCGTCCCGCCCGCGATGAAGACAAGACCGCGACCGAGCCTCTTGTGTGGAGAAGTTGGTGTGTCAGCGCCTGGTCTGGACTGACTCACCGGTGGGACTCTCGCCGGGGACGGGTCGGCAAGTTCCTCAGTGACGATGAGCCTAGCCCGCGGATCCGCTGATGTCACGCGCAGATCCGCTCATGTCACGCGACTCCCCCCGGAGCCGCTGTTGATCCTCGATCGGCTTCCCACTCGGCACGAGTGATGGCGTACTCGACGTCTCCTTCCTCGTCGCCGGGTATCCGCACCGGCCACTCTGCATCGAACGTCCGCACATAACGAAGCCCGGCCTTTTCCATCACACGACGAGACCCGACGTTCACGGCCATCGTCTCGGCGTTGACCCGCTCGACACCGAACTCTGTGAAGCCCTTGTCGATCAAGGCTCGTGATCCCTCAGTGGCAAGGCCCTGGCCCCATGCATCGCGGCGGAGCCGGTAGCCGAGCTCCGGTTCGAGAGGCCCGGCGCCGTCGTGCGGCCGGAAGTGGAACCACCCGAGGAAGCGGCCCGTGTCCTTCTCGATCGCCGCCCAGAACCCGTAGCCGTTGTCGTGTTCGTAGTACCCGAGCCACCACTCGAGGTTCTCGGTGACCTCGGCGAGGTCCACCGGCTGGCCGTTGTTGATGTAGCGCATCACCTCGGGATCGCCGTCGAGCTCGACGACCAGATCGAGGTCGTTACGTTCGAACTGACGGAGCACCAGCCGTTCGGTCTCGAGAAACACCTTCACGGCCTGGTCAGCGCCGCGTCTCGTTGAACCCGATCAGCACAGGCCCCTTCGGGCCGATGGCGATGCGGCACACGGACGCCTGGTCGAGATGACAACGCCATCCGACCATGACGTCGACGCCGAGCGCCCACGTCATCGCCGCCTTGATCGGCGATACGTGCGTGGTGACCACGATCGTCTGCTGAGCCGCGTCGGCCATCAGCTCCTCGACGGCAGTGACGACGCGCTCGTGCAGCTCGGCCAGGCTCTCGCCTCCCCCGGCGTGGTACTGGGGGTCGATCCGCCATCTGGTCCACACGTGATCGCCGACTTCCGCCAACGGCAGTCCATCGAGGATCCCGTAGTCGAGCTCGATCCATCGATCGTCCACCTCGTACGGCACGGCGAACGCTTCGGCGGTCTGGCGGGCGCGCAGCAACGGCGAACTGATCAAGCGATCGGGCCGGCCGAGCCACTCGGCGACGCCGGCCACCTGTGCGATTCCGACCTCGTCGAGCGGCAGATCGAGACGGCCCTGCAACCTCTGGGTGGCATTGGCCCCGGTTCGACCGTGACGAACGAGCAGCAGCACCCGACCAGTGAATCAGATGACGACAGCCCGGTCAGGACCGGCGGACGGACTCGGGACCTCGGGGCTTGAGCACACCGTGGCGGATCAGGTCGCCTCGACGAGTCTGGTCCGACAGCTCGCACTGCCGCCAGATCCACGCCAGGATCAGAGCGCCGACGAGCTCGAACACGACGTTCCACCAGCCGCGTTGCAGCGAGGGCACTCGAACGTTGCCCCATGACCCGCTGAACGGCCACCAGAAGACCTTCGTCGAAGCAAACACGCCATCCCACACGAGATGCAGGAGCATGCCGATCGGCGCGGCGAGCAAGAGCCGTCGAATCGGCTTGCGCCCTGCGGTGACCAGCATCACCACAACCAAGGTCGCCACCGCGACGGTGAGGCTGTGCGCCCAACGTGCCCGCCCACCGGGAAGATCGATCGCATCCGGAAGCAGGGCGCCCACTGCGAGGAGCCGGTAGTCGAAGCGAGCGTCACCGAAGACATACCAAACGGAGATGACGGCAGTGCCGATGAACCACAGAAACATGTGGCGTCAGCGAACCAACACGCGCCCGCATTGCGGGCAGTCGACGAGCTCGCCGGGGGGAAGCCGCTTGAAGTTGTCAACCTCACCTTGCGACATGTCGAGATGGCATCCGTCGCAGCGCAGGCCGACGAGCCGAGCGATCCCGATACCGTCGTGGCGCGCCCGCTGGCGGTCGTAGAGCTCGATCTCTTCTGCGGTCAACGCTGCTCTGGCCGCGTCGTACTTCGCGGTCAGCTGCGCCTCATCGTCGGCGCCCACGCCCTTGGCAGCGACCAGCTGTTCGGCGGCGGCGTCTCTCATCGCCACTACCACATCCTCCTCCGACGCCAACTCGACCAGTCGTTGTTCGGCGAGTGCCTGTTGCTCCATGGCTGCCAGCTCGCGATCGTCGAGCTCGTCGCGGTGACCATTGAGGACCTCGATCTCGTGGTTGAGTGCGTCGGCCTGGCGGGTTTCGGTGACGATCTTCAGTTGCTGGCCGAGTCGATCGCGTTTCGAGGTGAGGGCCGCCGCCTCGTGCTCGGTCGCCTCGATGGTCTCCTCGGCGTCGCTCAACAGCTTTGATGCGTCGGAGATCGCCTTGCGATGTTCCGCCAGCCGACGCTCCGCTTCAGCGAACGCGGCCGCTTCGGGCAGTTTGGTGAGCCGGCGCTGCAATTGGTTGAGGGCGGTGTCGAGTTGTTGGAGATCCCACAGTGCGTCACCGTTCACGGGTTCTTCTTACCAGTGAAGGGCGCGGCCAGCGTTATGCGGGTTTCGATCCTTGCAGGTTACCGACCAGGCACAGCAGAGCGCTGTGGCGTACAGAAGACACCGAAAGGGCAGGAGGACTTCGCGTGTCGCGGTACGCCGACCTACGTCGGGTTTCGCTGTGCGCGAAACCGGGTAACCGCTGAGCATCCTTTCTCCTGTTGATCGTCGTCATTGTGCTGATGCTCACCGGCGCGGGGCTCGGCCTCAGCCAGCGTCGATAAGAGGACCCGTTTGAATAACTACCAAAGGAGAAAGAATGAAGCTCACCCTGGCAACCGCCCTTGCTTTGGGGATCGTCACACTCACAGCATCACCCGCGAGGGCTGAAGGTACCACGTACACCGCTACGTGTGATGCGCTCAGTGTCACGGCCCAGCCGGGGGAGGACGTTCACTTCGGCATTGATGACCAGCCGCCGTACGGCGTGATTGATGGCCACACGAACACCGTCGCCTTCCCTGCTGTGACCACGCACACCTACACCATCCAGAACATGACCACCGGCGAATACATCATCGGCAATGTTTCCGATTGCGACAGCCCTGCACCGGCTCCAGTAGCGCCTCCCGCCGAACCTCCCCGATATGTGGCACCTTCGCCGTTTGCTGGAATGGAACTGATGCCGCCGTGGTGATCGCGTACTGACCGGTGCCGTCCTCCTCGTGCTGACTGCAGCCCACGCCTACCTCGGCTGATAACCCTGTTGATCCCTTGATCAGGGGTTTGTGGTATCGACCGTCTGTTTGCTTTTACCAGTGATGACCACTCCGGCGGGCGGTTTGTCGCAGCTGTAGACCACGGTCCCCGAAATCGGCACTGTCGGGAACGGCGCTTTCGGATCGAGCACATCCGGCGAAATCGTCGTTTCACTCGGTATCGCCTTGAGGACCGGCTTCGGCGCCGCAGTAACTGGTGGTGCCGTGCCGTCGGGCTCGGGTGGCAGCGTCGTAGTGGTCGTGGACGTCGTCGTGGGTGAACCGGGTGGCGGCGGCAACTCACCACTGACGAGCTTGGCGAGGCACTCGTTACCGGGCAGGTAGAGACGCACCGGCGGGCGCACCGTCGCCGGTGGAGCCGGCCAATCCTCCAGCGGCAAGGGCGTCACCGCCGGCTCCATGAACGCTCCCCAGATGCGCGCCGGGTACGTTCCACCCTGCACCTCACGAATGCCATCGGCCTCGACGAACTCGGGGGTGTTGCAGGTGTTGACCCCGTTGACGCTCACGCCGCAGACCATCGGCGTGTAACCGTCGGGATCGCCTACCCACACTGCGGTCGTGAGCTGTGGCGTCGAGCCGACGAACCACGAGTTGGTGTTGTACGTCTGGGTACCGGTCTTGCCGGCGGCAGGGAACGGGAACTGCGACAGTGCCTGGCGGGCGGTCCCCTTCGTCAACACTCCCTTGAGCACCGACACTTCGGTGAGCGCCACGCCCGGATCGAGAACCTGAACGCCTGGATCATCGTGGGTGTACAGCCTCGTGCCGTCGGCTCGATCGATGTAGTCGACGTAGTAGGGCTCGTGGTGCAGCCCTTGATTGGCGATGGTCTGCATTCCGGCGGCCATGTCGAGCGGCGCCATCGGGTTGGCTCCGGTGGCCAGTGAGGCCAGTGGTTCGATCGGCGTCCGGCCCGCCATACCCGGGGCCAGATAGGCGGAGCCGGCCATTCGGTACGTCGTGTCGACCACGCGATGCAGACCGATGATCTGCGACAAGCGCGCAAACGCGCAGTTGATCGACGACCAGGTCATGTTGGCCAGCGGCGCGACCGGCTTCGACACCGCGTCGGTGATCGGGAAGGGCACCTTCGGGTCGTTGGGGTCCGGCAACACACACGGAGACGTGCCGTCGATCAGATCGTCGGGCTGCACGCCGGCCTCCAACGCCGCCGCGAGGATGAAGATCTTCACGCTCGACCCCGTCTGTCGTGGCACCAGCGCCATGTTGATCTCATTGATGCGCGGCTGAAAGCCGCTGCCTCCAACCATCGCTCGAATCGCGCCCGTCTTGGTGTCGAGTGTGACGATGGCGTCTTCGATGCCGACCTGCGTCTTGGGCAACACGTTGTGGGCCTGCTCGGCGAGTGCTTGCAGATTCGGGTCGAGCGTGGTGTGGATCCGCAGGCCACCGCGGTAGAGCAGGTTGGCGCGTTGCTGCTCGTCGCCCAGGAACGTCGCCCTGTTGAGCAAGTATTCCTTGATGGCCTCGGTGTAGTACGTCGGTTTCGTCGTGTACGTCGGGATGGTTTGCACACGCTCCGGCATCTTCCACGCCTCGCCGAGCAAGGCGCCAACGACCGGCGTCACCAGCCCCACGGCGGCCAGTCGTTCGGTCACCTGCCGGAATCGCGCCCGAGCTCGCTCCGAGTGCCGGATCGGGTCGAATCCGGAGGGCGAGCGGACGAGACCGGCCAAGAACGCTCCTTCGACCATCGTCAGGTCCCCGACGTTCTTGCCGAAGTAGACCTCGGCCGCAGCCTGCAAGCCGTATGCGTTGTTGCCGAAGAACACGGTGTTGAGGTACCGCTCGAGGATCTGGTCCTTGGTCATCTTCTTCTCGAGCATCGTGGCGTAGTGCGCCTGCAATCCCTTGTAGCGACCATCGCGCGGCAGTCCGGCGAGAAACTCGTTCTTGACCACCTGCTGGCTGATCGTGCTCGCTCCCTGGCGCGGGGCGTCACTCGAGAAGTTCGACAGCAACGCCCGCGCGAAACCACGGAGGTTGACGCCGTTGTGCAAGTAGTACTGCTCGTCTTCCACCGCGAGGAACGCACTCAGCACTGGTGGTGGAACCTGGGCAAGGGTGATCGGCTGGCTGTTCTCGCGTTCGAAGACGGCGATCACGTTGCCGGCCACGTCGTACACGTAGGAGCGTTGTGACAGCGACTGGAACTCGGGGAGCGAGACGGGCAACTGGTCGTGCGCGTTGGCCACTCGCCACAGTCGGGGACCCACGCCTACCACCACGGCAGTCGTCAGCAACGCTCCCGCGACGATGATCGCGCCCAAACGGAGGAGCCAAGCAAACGCACGCATCGCGGTCCGAAGGCTAGTTGTGTGCTGATCGCGATCGTCGGCACCCGATAAGTTGACGGCGATGTCATCGCCGCGCCCCTTCCGGTTCGGTGTGCAGGCGTCGAAAGCGGCTGATGCAGCGGCGTGGGTGGCATTGGCCCGCAAGGTCGAGTCACTCGGCTACAGCACGCTGACGATGCCGGATCACTTCGACGATCAGTTCGCGCCGGTTCCCGCGTTGATGGCTGCGGCCGCCGCAACGGAGACCCTTCGAGTCGGGGCCCTGGTGTGGGACAACGACTATCGGCATCCCATCGTGCTCGCCAAGGAGCTCGCCACCATCGACGCCTTGTCGGGTGGCCGTCTCGAGATCGGGATCGGCGCCGGTTGGATGGCAACCGATTACGCGAAATCGGGCATCACCTACGACTCGAGCAAGGTGCGCGTCGATCGTTTCGAGGAGGGTCTTGCGGTCATCAAAGGGGCGCTATCGGGTGAGGCGTTCTCGTTCGACGGAACGCACTACACAGTCACCGACTTCGTTGGATCTCCCCTGCCGATCCAGCGCCCGCATCCACCGATCCTGATCGGCGCGGGTGGCAAGCGGATGTTGTCGATCGCTGCCAAGGAGGCCGACATCGTCGGCATCAACGGCACGCTGACCGCCGGTGTGGTCGGACCCGACGCGATCGCCACGATGACCGCCGCCGCCGTCGACAAGAAGGTCGAAATCGTTCACGCCGTTGCGGGGTCGCGCCTCAGCGAGCTCGAGTTCAACGTGCGCGCGTTCATGGTGCGTGTCACCGCCGAACGAGCAGCCACGTTCGAACAGATCGCCGGTTTCGTGCAGGCCGACCCGGCGTTGGTCGCAGAGTCACCGTTCGCTTTGATCGGCACGCCCGAGCAGCTCGTCGACGACTTGCTACGCCGCCGTGAACGCTGGGGAATCAGCTACGTGATCGTGGGTGGCGACGACGTCGAATCGTTCGCTCCGGTCGTGGCCGAGCTCGCCGGCCATTGACGCTCGCGCGTCGCTCACCAGGTTCAGCCCACCGAGCCCCGGAAGGCCGTCGATGCGCCGGTCGATGCGCGCTGCCATTGCCGCGCCGTCGGCCCCGCCGAACAGGTGGGTGATCAGATGCCGCACCTCTGGTTCCGGCATCACGTCGCTACCGACCGGCGCCCAGAACCGCCTCAGTGCCTGTCGGGTCAACCACTGGGCGCGACGGTTGCCGTCGAGACGCTTGGCGGCCTGAGCGGCGTAGAAGTCGATGTGGCGACCCTCTTGTCGCATGATTCGTCGCACCATCTCGTTGAGCACGGGGTGATCGCATCGCCGGGCGAGTTGCGCGTAGCCGGCCTGCGTCGTCCACTCGTTGATCGCCCCCCACGTCATGTGCACCGCTGTCATCGACGGACCGACGAGCAGCGACGCCATGCCGTGCACGACCGGCTTGGTCGCCTCAGCCGCGCGCCGAGTACGGCGCAGTTC
The DNA here is from genome assembly GCA_036262105.1 of Ilumatobacteraceae bacterium. Lineage (GTDB taxonomy): Bacteria > Actinomycetota > Acidimicrobiia > Acidimicrobiales > Ilumatobacteraceae > JAENVT01. The sequence continues at coordinate 7 of DATAJN010000247.1, read as the reverse complement.
CCTCACC
>DATAJN010000246.1:0-2032 GCA_036262105.1 Ilumatobacteraceae bacterium | reverse complement strand
GAAGACGACCGTGTCGGCATCGACGGCCAGACAGATGTCTTTCAACTCGTCGACCTTGCCCTTGCCGATGAACCACGTGTGATCGGGCGTGTCGCGACGCTGCACCATTCGCGCCGCTTCGTCGGCGCCGGCAGTGTCGATGAGCAACGCCAATTCGTCGAGACTGGCATCGGTTTCCGCCTCGGTGTGCCCGGGCAGGGTGACACCGACCAACACGATCTGTTCCCGCTTGGTGCGCTCGATCAGCGTTGCGCCGAGGGCTTCATTGTATGGCGTCGACATGGCTCCCTTGCTGCACCCGCCTCTAGACGTGAACCCGGATCGAGCCGATGAACACGGCGGGACCCACGAGGGTGACATGCCCGTTTTCGGGTTGGTGCAAACGTACCTTGGCATCTCCGCCATCCATGTGCACGATGATTTCTTCGAGCCCAGTCGCAACGAACCCCCACGATGACGCTGCCCAAGCGCTGGCGCAGGCGCCGGTGCCGCACGCCTCGGTGATGCCGGCCCCGCGTTCGTGCACGCGCATGGTGATGGCGTGCGGCTCGGGCCCCGGCTCGACCAACTCGAGATTGATGTCGGGAACCTTCTCGCCGAGAGCGAGCAGATCGACCACCGACACGTCGTCGACGGCGACGACCGCGTGCGGATTGCCGACGCTGAGGTGTGCGACCGGTCGCAGCGGATCGACTTCCACACGATGCCAACTGTCGGGTTCGTCGATCGCGGACACGGAGCCCATGTCGACAGCCGCCTCGATCACGTCGGCGTCGTCGGTGGCGTACAGCGTGACAAGACGTTCACCGGCATCGGTGAGGATCCGCTGTGCGGCGAAGTCGCCGCGACGCGCGGCCAACGCCTGGGCGAAACAACGGATGCCATTTCCACTCATCTCAGCGCGCGATCCGTCGGCGTTGTACAACACCATGCGGGCCGCGAAACCATCCTCGCTCTCACCCACCAACAAGCCGTCCGCGCCGATGCCGCGCCGACGGTCGCACAGTCGCTTGGCCAGTTCGGCAAGGTCATCGACCGGCGGATGGAACACGACGAGGAAGTCGTTGCCCAAGCCGTGGTGTTTCGTCAGTTCGAGGTCTGCCATGCACGTTCCAAGACCGGCAACGCAGCGGTCACCGGATCGTCTTCGATGGTGATCCAGCGTATTCGCGGGTCGCGACGGAACCACCGCTCCTGGCGGACGGCGAACTGGCGCGTTCGGGTGATGATCGTCTCGATCGCCGCCTCCAGCGTGCACGAGCCGGCGAGGAAGTCGAGCAGCTCCTTGTAGCCCAACGCCTGGCGTGCGGTGCGAGAGATTGGCGCGCCGGCCAACGACTCGACCTCGGCGACGAGGCCGGCGTCGAGCATGCGATGAACGCGTTCGGAGATTCGCATGGCCAGGACGGGGCGCGGCCACTGCAGCCCGAACTGGATGAACGGCACCGGCGGATAGGTGTCGATCCCGGGCCCGTACGAGCTGAACGGTCGGCCGCCGCCAAGTGTCACCTCCAGGGCGCGCACGACGCGTCTCGCGTTGTTCGACTCCATCTTCCCGGCGGCAATCGGGTCGAGCTCGGCGAGCTGCCGATGGAGCGCCTCGACGCCCTCTGCCTCGACTCGTGCGTCGAGCTCGGCGCGCAGCTCTGGCCATCGCCCCGGCACCTCCATGCGGTCGGTGATGCTCCGCAGGTACAAACCTGTACCGGCGACGAGCACAGCTCGATGACCGCGCCCGTCGATCTCGGCGAGGGCCCGGCGCGCCGCATCGGCGTAGTCAGCCAGAGCGAATTCATCGCCGGCATCGACGAGGTCGAGGCAGCGGTGCGGCACGCGAGCGCGATCGGCGTGAGACGGCTTCGCAGTACCGATGTCCATGCCGCGGTACACCTGCATCGCGTCGACAGCGACGATCTCGGCGTCGTCGTGCGCGGCGGCGAGGGCCATGGCAACGTCGCTCTTGCCCGAAGCCGTCGGCCCGAGTATCACCAGTGTTGACGCGGTCGTCACCCGGCGAGCACGGCGATGCGCC
>DATAJN010000245.1:0-3372 GCA_036262105.1 Ilumatobacteraceae bacterium | reverse complement strand
GTTGGTACACCAGCCGATGTTCCTGTTGTTCGGCGCCATCGGTGCGATCGCCGCGTTCGGCACGTGGGGCGGTCAACAGATCCATGTGTTCCGCCGCCGCCGACACGACGCCGAGAACCGCGAAGCCGAGTTCGCTCGCTTCGAGCGCTCTGTTGCCCGCCAGCGCGCCAACTTCCTCCAGCATCACCTGGCCAACGCTTCGACACCGGTAACGGCCAGACGGGCGATCGAGGCCACCACAACACAGCTGTGGGCCCGTCGTGGAACCCATCCGGATGGCTTTGCGGTGTCGGTCGGAGAGGGAAGCATTGCGTGGGCTCCGGCCATCGCCGACGCCGGCAGGCGCACCGACCTGATCGACGGCGGTCTGGGTGTGATGTCGTTGATTGCGGATCTACCGATCCTGACCGACATCGGCCCAACCTGTCGTCTGGCGGTGCGGGGAAGCGCTGAGCCGGCGGCGGCCTTCGCCCGCTCGATCGTGATGCAACTCGCCGCCAACTGCGGACCGGCCGACGTGCGCGTTGTCGTCGTCACCCATGAACCGGCGAGATGGCGGTGGCTACGCGGGTTGCCGCACGCCACGACGGCATCGGGTGTCGCAGCGATCGTTGGCGAGGTGGAGCTGTTCGACACCATCGCCGAATGTGACGTCGCCACACATCCTCATCTCGTGGTCATCACCGACGCTCCGGATCTGCTGACGGCCCGAACCAGCCCGCTGCGGCGCGTCGTCACCGCCGATCGCTCGACGGCGCTGATCGTCCTGGTCGGTGACGATGATGGCGTGCCCCATGTGTGTACATCGCTGCTCGAACTGTGCGGTCGGGCGTACGCAAGATGGCACGCAGGGGCGGCGCTCGACGCGTTGCCCGTTCAAGTTCGCTGGTTCGGGATCAGCGAGCGGAGCGCGGCGTCGCTGGCAGGGTCGATCAGCGGCTTGATCGATCCGGAGGATCCGCTCAGTGGTGCCGGAGGGATTCCGAGGGATGTCACCTTGCTCTCCTTGATCGCTGCACCGGAGCCGAAGGCAATTGCCGCGGGATGGGTCGCCGGAGGCGCCGACCCACCACTGCGTTCGGTGATCGGTGTGGCAGGAGATGGTGTGGTCGACATCGATCTGGTGCGCGATGGCCCGCACGCGCTCCTGGCGGGTACGACCGGCGCGGGCAAGAGCGAACTGTTGCGCAGCCTTGTCGTCGGCTTGGCCGTCGGGTCGAGTCCGGATCATCTCACGTTCGTGCTCGTCGACTACAAGGGCGGCTCGACGTTCGACGCGTGCGCGGACCTCCCCCACGTGGTCGGCGTCGTGACCGATCTCGACGAGCATCTTGCCGACCGGGCTCTTCGTTCGCTGCACGCCGAGTTGCGCCGCCGCGAGCAGTTGTTGCGATCGGTCGGTGCTGCTGATTTCGTTGCCTATCGGCGGTCGACGCCGGGTGAGACGCTGCCTCGTCTGGTCGTCGTCATCGACGAGTTCGCCACCCTCGTCAGCGAACAGCCCGACTTCCTTCATGCCCTCGTGGGCATCGCCCAGCGCGGTCGCAGTCTTGGCGTGCACCTGATCCTGGCCACGCAGCGTCCGAGTGGAGTCATCAGCGACGACATCCGGGCCAACACCAACCTGAGGTTGGCGCTGCGACTGCACGACACCGCCGACGCCTTCGACGTGGTCGGCGATCATGCGCCGGCAGCGATCCCCCGTGGGCTTGCCGGCCGAGCCGTGATGCGCCTCGGGCCAGAGGAAGTTCTCAGCTTTCAGACAGCGCGGTGTACCGCACCACTGCCCAGCGGTGATACGGAGCTCGATGTACTGGTCGCAGCTGTTCGTGCCGCGGCCGCGCTCGTGGGCATTGGGCCGGCGGCGTCACCGTGGCTCGCCCCGCTTCCGGAGCAACTACCGGCAGATCCACGCGCAGTTGCCACCGGCATCGTCGGGTTGGTCGACGACCCCGACGCGCAACGCGTCGTGCCGCTGCGATGGGATCGGCGTGACGGGCACCTTCTGCTCGTCGGTTCCGCCGGCAGCGGGGTGACGTCGGCGCTGGTGCTCCTCGGCACCGCGGCCCTCACCGATGGCAGCGGTTCCCACCTCTACGTCATCGACGGTCGTGGCGGGCACGCGTGGCAGTCGCTGGGCAGTTCAGTGGGATGCGCAGGCGTGGTGGGGATCCACGAGCGCGAGCGGCTGACCCGCGTGATCAACAGGTTGGCCGGAGAGATGCAGCGTCGGATCTCCGATCCGACGGCGCCCCGACAGCCGGTCGTCGTGCTCATCGATGGCCTCGACGCAGTGCGCAACGCGCTGGACGATCTGGAGACCGACGCGGAGCGGGAGATGCTCGACTCCATCATCGCTCTCGGTTGCGCGCACGACGTCGTGATGGTCTGTGCATTCGACCGTGTCGCGGCCATTCCATCCAGCGTGGTGGCGCGGTGCGCGGCGCGTTGGATCTTCCATCTCACTGACCCGCTCGACGCCACGTCGTTGGGCGTCGCCGCTGCCGATGTTCCCGGCCCACAACCTGGGCGCATCGTCGTCGCGGCGACGCGTTTGCACGCGCAGTTGATGGTCGGCTCGCTGCCGCGGGCGACGAGTCTCGACAACCCGGCGCCGGCGCCCATCGAGTGCCTGCCGGCCGAGCTCGATTCCCGTGATCTGCCGCCGGGCGAGTGTCGACGTGGGGACTCACTGCTACCCATAGGCCTGCGTTTCGACGACGGCCGGGTGTGCACGATCGACGTGCCGGACGGTGAGCACTTCCTGATCGTCGGCCCGGCACGATCCGGCCGCAGTACCGCACTGCGCCGGATCGTTCGAGCTTGGCGCGAGGCCCATGCTGACGGATGGTGCAGAATCGTCGCGCCGCGGCGCGAATTTTTCGACGGCGAACGCAACCACCGATCGCTCGTCGACATCGTCGACGACGTGCCGGGTGATGGACGCGTTCTGATAGCCATCGACGATGCCGAACTGGTCGACGACATCGGCGGGCTTCTCGCCGCGCTGGCCGCCTCGCGCCGTCACGGTCTCATGATCGTGGCCGCAGGCAAGCCCGACTCGCTTCGGCACACGTACGGGCATTGGACCGGCGTCGTGCGACGGAGCCGGCTGGGCATCGTCACCGCAGCGGCCAACGATCTCGACGGCGATCTGCTGGGGGCGACGCTGCCGAGGCGTACACCGATCCCGGCGCGCCCGGGCCTCGTATGGCTCGTCAGTGACGGCATCGTCGTGCTGACTCAAGTGGCCATGGATCGCGTTGAGGTTCGTGCCGAGGTGTGCCAAACCTCGGCAATCCCCTGAGATCATCATGTGGAGTGTTTCCTGCCCACCTGGGCGCCTCGAGACACTCCACACCGAGCATGTGG
>DATAJN010000244.1:0-3119 GCA_036262105.1 Ilumatobacteraceae bacterium | reverse complement strand
TCACCCGCCTTGATGGCGTGGAACGCCATGCGGATCGTTTGCAGGCTCGATGAGCAGTAACGGTTGACGCTGACCCCTGGGACGTCGTCGAGGCCGGAGAGCACAGCGACGACACGGGCCACGTTGAACCCGCCCTCGCCCGCGGGCTGACCGATTCCCATCATCAGATCATCGACATCGCCGGCCTGCACTTGCGGCACCTTGCCCATGAGCGCCTTGACGATCTGAGTCGCCATGTCGTCGGGTCGCATCGAGACGAGCGAACCCTTGTTGGCGCGACCGATCGGGCTACGAGCGGTGGCGACGATGACAGCTTCAGCCATTGGTGATTCTCCTTGTTGCCATTTTCTGGGGGTCCAAGTCTTGTTACCCGATGGTAGCTAACGGGTGTCGACGACGCGAAAAGTCTCCGCCGCGGCACCATCCGGCAGACCGAGCTGCTTGGCGACGTTCGTCATCCACTCCCGAACCATCGTTGCCGTGCGCTGCGGATCGGTGTGCTGGCTGACGTGGCACATCAAGGCGGCGATCTTTCGATCGACCGCCGCGGTGACGTCGACCGACTGCGGCCCGCTGAGCCCGCCCGCGACCCAGACCTCGTCGACTGCCCATGGCTCGAGGTCCTCGTCGAAGAGCTCGGGAAACGCGAACGGATTGCGGGCGTCGGGATACACGGCGCACAACGTGGCCTCTGCAGCGGCGAGGTGATCAGGATGGCTGGCGTAGATCCGGTCGAGGTTGCGCTCCGGCGACTGGCTGATCACGATCCGCGGGCGCACACGACGAATCACCGCGCTGATGTCGGCGCGCAACTGCAGCGTCGGCTGAACACGCCCGTCACCGTGGCCCAGGAAGACCAGGTCGGTGACGCCCACCTTCGCGGCAGCTTCGGTTTGCTCGCGCCGACGCAGCATGGCCATGTCGTGCCGAGGGATCGACCGGTCGCTGCCGCCCGCATCGCCGTCGGTGACCAGGCAGTAGGTGACGTGCACTCCTGCGTCGGTGAGCACGGCGACAGTTCCTGCAGCGCCGAAGTCGACGTCGTCGGGATGGGCCATCACCACGAGAGCCCGCTCGATCTCCGGAAACGTCAGCACACCACGAGCCTACGATCAGTTCGCGCCGTCGCTACGCTCGCACGATGCCAGGAGACGTCGCGGTCGGCACATTCGATCTTTCCGATCCAGAGTTCTGGTTGGCACCGCGCGACGTGCGCGACGCAGCCTTCCGCTCGCTGCGGGCTGCGAACGAACTGGTCTTCTTCGACGAATGGGAGTACGAGAACAGCCCGCTCCCGAAGGGCCCGGGCTATTGGGCGGTCACGCGTCACGACGACATATGGGCCATCAGTCGTAACCCACACGTGTTCATCAGCGGCCGAGGCGTCAACATCGGCGACATTCCTCAGGAGATGAACGAGTTCATCGGCTCGATGATCGCCATGGATGATCCTCGCCACTTCCGCCTCCGCAGCATCGTCGCCAAAGGCTTCACGCCGAAGCAGATCGCCCAGGTCGAGGGTTACGTTCGGACGAAGGCGACGGCCATCATCGATCGTCTGCTCGAGCAGTTTCCCGACGGCGAGTGCGACTTCGTCGAGCAGGTCGCCGCCCCACTCCCCCTGCAGATCATCTGCGAGATGATGGGCATACCACCCGACGACGAAGCCCAGATCTTCCAGTGGACGAACGTCATCCTCGGCGTGGGCGATCCCGAGTACGTCGGTTCGTTCGAGCAGCTGTTGGGCGTGCTCATGCAGATGTTCGCCTATGCCCAGAAGTTGGGCGAGGATCGACGGGCGAACCCAGGCGACGACATCGCCTCAGTCCTCATGCACGCCGAGGTCGATGGCGAACGGCTCACGTCGCAGGAGTTCGGCTCCTTCTTCATCCTGCTCGTGGTCGCCGGCAACGAGACAACCCGGAACGCGATCGCCCACGGGATGAAGCTGCTCACCGACTTCCCCGACCAGCGGCGACTGTGGTTCGACAACTTCGATGGGCACACCAAGACCGCCGTCGACGAGATCGTCCGCTACGCCAGCCCCGTGATCCACTTTCGACGAACCGCCGTCGAAGACACGGTGATCCACAACACCAAGATCGCCGCGGGTCAGAAGGTGGTCCTCTGGTACTACTCCGCCAATCGGGACGACACCGTGTTCGCCAATGCCGATACGTTCGACATCACCCGCCCGTTGCAGCCCCAGCAAGTCGGGTTCGGCGCCGGCGGCCCGCACTTCTGCCTGGGCGCCAACCTGGCACGACGAGAGATCACGGTGATCTTCGACGAGATTCGCAAGCGACTGCCGGCGCTGATGATCACCTCCGAGCCCGACTACCTGCAGAGTGCGTTCATCAACGGCATCAAGCGAATGCGTTGCGCGTGGCGCTGAGTCACCGGCGTAGTCGATGTCGAGCGAGCCGGTTCGGATGGGCGCGATTCTGGAAGTGCGACTTCCGTTTCTGCGCCCAAGCAGGCTCGATGGGCGAACGTTGGCTGTCGGGGCACTAACCGGTTCGGTCCTCGGGACCGAGATGTTCGACATCGCTCAACTTCACCAGGCTGAACGTGTGCCCGTCGCCCATCTGCATCGTCACCAACCGTGTGATCGAGGCGTGAGCGGTGACGAAGCGATCCCATTCCCACGGAACCGGATCGAGCCCGAGCAGATGGCTCAGGATCACGCCATTGGTGCCGGCGTGGGCGAACACGGCGATCCGTCGCTCTGATTGGTCCATGTGCCACACCGGCAACGTCTGCTTGCTGCGATACACGCCGCGCTCGGCCAGGAAGTCGGTGGCGCCGGCGCGTACCCGCTCGACGAAATCGCGCGATGGCTCTCCCCCGACGACACCTTCCCAACGCGCCGAGGCCGGCCGCGACCTCTCTTCCTCGTACGCCTTGCGGGCGAGCTCGGCCGGCGTTCCGTGCCAGTTGGGTTCACGGATCTCCTCCAGCCACGGCTCGATCACCTCGTCGGCCGCGCGCTCGGTAAGCGATGGCGCAGCAGTGAGACGCGGTCGGCGTAGCGGGGAGATCACGATCTCGTCGAACACTTCACCCGACAAGGCAACGGCCACGCGTTCGGCCTGGCGGAGCCCACGTTCGGTGAGTGG
>DATAJN010000243.1:0-4630 GCA_036262105.1 Ilumatobacteraceae bacterium | reverse complement strand
CAAGTACACGAACACGAAGATGAGCCATACGTGATTTGCTTCCCACACTGGTCCGATCGAGTCGTCGATCAGTGAACGCATCGGTCCGCCGCGTCGCGCGTCTCCGGCCGTCAGATCCCACACCCCACATCCGAAGTCGGCACCCGCGAACACTGCGTAGGCGATGACGCCGACGAACATGATTGCGGCAACGACGATCGGAAGGCTCATTCGGCGACCGATTCGTGGCGAGAAGAGTACGGAGTGGGTAGATCGATCGCGGATCCTTCACGCCAACGTCGCGCCATGCTGCGCAGAACCGCGACGGCTCCGATGACCATGCCTGCGTATACGAGCAGCAGAACGGCGAAGCTCACCCAGATGGCGTTGTCGCGTGAGACAGCGTCACGGATGTGCATGACGTGGTACACGATCCACGGTTGCCGACCCAGCTCCGTCGTCATCCACCCGAGTTCGAGCGCGAGAACAGCGAGCGGTCCGGCCGCAACTGCCGCGTACAGGAAACGTCGTCGAGCCCGAACCTGACCCTGCCATCGATGATCACGCCGCCAATGGTGAGCGGTGCGCGCCGCTGCGAATCGACGTTGAGCTCCATCGCTGCCAGCTTCGATGGCTGCGCCGACGCCAGTCGCAGACCGGCGACGTGACCGACCAACGGTTGAGCAACCGACGCGACGGCGGCGAACGCAAACGGCACCATGAACCCGAGTCGGTGATGGCGGTCGTCGCGGCCACGCAGCAGCCCGACGGCATACACCGCGGCAACGCAGAAGCCGACGACCATGAAGGTCGCAATCCACATGTGCAGGAACTGCAACCAGACAGCGTGGTTGAACATCGCCGCCCACGGATCGATGTCGGTGATCTTGCCGTCGACGATGTGAAAGCCGCTCGGCGAGTTCATCCACGAGTTCACCGCCAGGATGCAGAACGTGCCGGCAACACCCGAGATTCCAATCGGTATCAGGAACGCACGATGCAGCCTGGCAGGCATCCCTCCCCATCCGTACAGGTAGATGCCGAGGAAGATCGCCTCGAGGAAGAACGCGATGCCCTCCAACGCGAACGGCAGCCCGATCACATCCCCGAACTGACGCATGAACTCCGGCCACAACAAGCCCATCTCGAAGCTGAGGATCGTGCCCGACACTGCACCGACCGCGAACAGCACCGCCGCAACCTTCGACCACCGCTTGGCCAGGCCGAGAGCGACGTTGTCGCCATCGCGAATTGCCCGACCGTGAACGACCCAGATCACCACGGGAAAGGCCACACCGAAGCACGACAAGATGATGTGCGTGCCCAGGGAGACAGTCATCTGCCAGCGCGCCGGTAGCAATACCGGCGAGTCCGCTCCTCCCAGCAGGTGGTACACGATGACCGCAATCGTAGGCAATCCCACCCACCGCGGTGGGCACTTCACCCCGTCGTGACCCAGTTCCCAACCAGGCTACGATGCGGCGGTGGCGGACGTGCTGTGACCCCGATGAACGAACGCAAGCGTGTTGTGATGATCGCTCACGACAACCGCAAGGACGACTTGCTCGACTGGGCTGCGTTCAACGTCGGCACGTTGTCACGCCATGAGCTGTCGGCGACTGGCACGACCGGCAAACTCCTCGCTGATCGCCTCGAACTGCCGGTCACTCAGTATCTCACCGGGCCGCTCGGCGGTGACCAGCAGATCGGCGCGGCGATCGCCGAAGGGCGTGTTGACTTGGTGATCTTCTTCTGGGATCCGCTCGAACCGCAGCCGCACGATGTCGACGTCAAAGCTCTGCTACGAATCGCTGTGGTCTACAACACGCCCATTGCGTGCAATCGATCGACCGCCGACTTCCTGTTGTCGAGCCCGTTGATGGATGTGCACTATACGCCGTTCGCCAAGAGGCATGCCCTGAGTCGGCGCTGAGCCCGCTCACGCGCCCGCAGCAGGTACAGCGACGAACAGCTGGTCGTCGAAGCCATCGAACTCGATCGCTTCGTCGCTGGCGCCGCCGGGCTTGCCGGGGAGGTAGCGGGCAGCGATGAAGGCGGCGAGGAGCACGATGCCGGCACCGATCAACATCGACTGCTGCAGGCCATTGGCCCATGCCGACTTGGCCGCGTCGACGATGGCCGCGCCTTGCGTGCCGCCGATCTGGTGAGCGACGCCAAGTGCACCGGCCAACGAGCCCTCGGCGGTCTGCCGGGCGCCTGCTGGCAGGCTGGTCACCGCGCTGCCAAGGTTGGAGTTGTAGCCGGACGACAAGATGCTGCCGAGGACGGCCACGCCAAGGGTGGTGCCGACCTCGCGAGTCGTGTCGTTCATCGCCGAGCCGACGCCGGCCTTGTCGCGGGGAACCGATGACATGATCAGCTCGGTCATCGGTGTCATCGTCAGGCCCATGCCCGATGCCATGACGAGCATTCCGGCGAGCACGTGGCCGTAGCCGGACGAGGCGTTGAGCAAGCTGAGGATGAACACGCCGGCGGCGGTGAGCAGCATTCCGGTGGTCACGACGGTGCGAGCACCGAAGCGCTCGACGAGACCGGCGGCACGGGTACTGAAGATGATCATCACCGGCATGATCGGGAGCATGCGCAGCCCGGATTCGAACGAGCCGTAACCGAGCACGAGCTGGAACAGTTGGCTGACAACGAAGAAGAAGCCGAACATGGTCAAGAAGACGAGCGTCATCCCGATGCTGGAGACGCCGAAACGGCGGTCCTTGAACAGTCGCATGTCGAGCATCGGCGAGCTGTTCCGCAGTTCCCACATCACGAAGAAGGTAAGCAGGGCGATACCAGCCCCGATGACGCCAAGGCTCTTGGCCGATCCCCAGCCCCACATTGGTGCCTCGATCAACCCGTAGACGAACACTCCCAGACCGGCCATCGACAGCACTGCTCCGGCGGGGTCGAGCTTGGACGGGTGGCGGTCCTTGCTGGTTGGTACGATCCGCGCTCCGAGCACCAGGGCGATGACCGCAACGGGCACGTTGATGGCGAAGGCCGATCCCCACCAGAAGTGCTCGACCAACCATCCGCCCAGCACCAGGCCGAGGGCGGCACCGCCGCCGGCGATGCCAGACCAGATGCCGATGGCCTTGGCTCGTTCGTTCGACGGAAAGCTGTTGACAAGGATGCTCAGCGTCGCGGGCATCACCAGCGCGCCACCGATTCCCATGACGGCACGCGAGGCGATGACCCCGGCCGCGGAGTTGGCGACAAAGCTGGCGTACGCAGAGGCGGCGCCGAACAGGACGATGCCGGCCTGCATGAAGCCCTTGCGTCCGAAGCGATCCCCGAGCGTGCCGGCCGTGAAGAGCATGCCGGCGAAGATCAGCGAGTAGGCGTCGACCACCCACTGCTGTTGGCTGTTGGTCAGGCCGAGCGCCTCTGACATCTTCGGAAGGGCGACGTTCAGGGACGTGTTGCCGATGACGATGATCATCAGGCTGGTGCACAGCACGCCGAGGATCGCCCAACGCCGGTGGAACACATCGGGCGGGATCTGACTGGCTTCGTCGTAGTCGGTGACGTCGCTTGCATTCATGGTGCGGCCTCTCTTTCGGGGATTCCAGGATTAAACTGGCAGTAATGCCAAAAGTCAACTGTGACAAAATACACAACTGCCACGACGAGCGAATTGACGTATCGTTGGGGGCGTGATCTCGAGGCGCGCAACCGAGCAGGCCGACGCAGGCGCCCAGGCCGGGCTCCGCCAACGCAAGAAAGACTCATCGCGCCGCGCGATCGAGGACGCGGCATGGGAGCTCTTTGCCGAGCAGGGCTACGAGGAGACGTCGGTCAACGACATCGCCGAGCGCGCCGATGTCGCTCCGCGGACGTTCTTCCGCTACTTCCCCACAAAGGAAGCGGTGATGTATCCGCAGTTCGAACAACTGCTCCAATCGGTGCGCGACCAGTTCCATAGGCGACCCGCCGACGAGCCGGTCATCACCAGCCTTTTCGAGAGCCTCGAGATGCTCGCCGGGTCCCTCGAAAGCGAGGACTCGCGTGCACGTGAGCGCATGGCGATGATGAAGCGGCCGGGCCGGCATCCGCCCGGAACGGAGTACTTCCGCACCCGTCTGGCCGAAGTGATCGCCGAGCTGGTGCTCGAACGAGAGGGCGACAGTGATGAGGCGCGCATGCGTGCTCGACTCGCCAGTGGCGTGGTGAGCCTGCTCATCGACACCACGCACAACTGCTGGATCGAAGCCGGCGCTCGCGAATCAATGCATGACGTTGGCGAACGCTGCCGTGGGATGATGAGTGACCTGATCGGCACCATGCGCCGGATGTGACGCATCGCATTTGCCGTTCCCAACGAGGATGACGATTAGTCTTCGTCATTCGTGGACAGAACTCTTGGAACTCCCGCCCTACTCGTCGATCGCTTCTGGGCGCCACCAAGCGAACGGAGTCGTGCTGCCCTGCGCAGCGTGGCGCTCGTGGTCGGCTTTGCGCTGCTCACCGCGGCCCTCGCCCAGATCCAGATCAAGCTCAGCTTCACCCCGGTGCCGATCACGGGCCAAACGCTTGGGGTGCTCCTGGCCGGCGGAACGTTGGGCTCGCGGTTGGGCGCCAGTTCGCAGCTGTTGTACTGGGCGTTCGGTCTGGTCGGTCTGCCGTTCTACGCAGG
>DATAJN010000242.1:0-8084 GCA_036262105.1 Ilumatobacteraceae bacterium | reverse complement strand
CCCCTAACCCGCCACGATCTGCCCGCCCGCTTGGGCGCGCTTTGCGCAGCACCAGTTCTGTTCCTCCGCCCAGGCAGGCTGAATGGGCGCCACCGGGGAAAGGCGGCTTCAGGATTCGCGCCCATGCGCAAATGGTGCGGGCTAAGCCGCTCGCGTTTCGAGCACAACCCTGACGTCGGCGATGGCGTCGGCGAGACCAGTGGCAACGTCGATCTCGGTGACCCGGAGCGGGCTCCAACCGATCGACGTCAACTTCCGGTCGCGGTGCTTGTCGCGGTGCGAATCTTCGGCGCCGTCATGCCACGCCGGATGATCGACCTCTAGAGCGACCTTGAACTCTGGCCAGGCAAAATCGACGGCGATGCCTCGTCCATCGGGTAGTCGCATCGGGAACTGCGTTGTGGGAGCCGGCAGCCCCTGCCTGGCGATCTCTTCGAGAACCTTGGTTTCCAGGCCGGATTGCAACGCTACGCGCCAGGCGGGCCGTGACTGAAGGACAGCAAGCATGGTGGCGCTACCCGGTCGTCTGGGGTGATAAAGCCGCGCTGTCGTGTCGGTGATCGTGCCGAGCGTGCATCGACGTTCGTGGAGCAACTGCTCGAGGACGGAAGCAGTTGCCGACTCTCCGATCATGTCAGCAGCGTCGAACAGAGTTCGCGGCGGACTCGAAAGGCGAATGCCGTCTCCACGTTCAACAACGTCGACCGCATCAACTCGCCTGCAGCGATGGACAATCACGCCATCCATCTCTGGGGAGTGCCCGTGGGAGATCAGGACGTGAATGGCAGGGTCGGCCATTCTTCTCATTTCCCACAATTGGCCAGCGGTCGTGAAGCCGATCATCGCCGCTAGGTTGCGCGCGCACACTGCACCCAGCATCTGTTCACGGCCGTTCGGCCATTGGGCGCTGCGGTACACCCCGGGCATCATGGCTACGAGCTCTTGCCGTTCGACCATGTAGCCGATGTTGCGTTCGCCGCAGCCAAGTCGAATCAGCTTGGGAGCGGAAATGATGCCGTAGTGCGAACTCAGCCATGAGTCCATGGACCGGCGCCAACTTGCAGACATGAAGACCTCCCGGACGGTCGTGCATCGGGGGAAGTCGCCTGCGACGGTATCGCTCGTCCCCTCCATCCACACCCAAGGATCAATGGGCGCGCTTGCGGCAGCGCCACTGCTGTTGCCGCGCCCAAGAAGGCTGCATGGGCGCGGACGCGGAAGCGGGATAGCCGATGTCGCGCCCAAGGCGACCTGGGCGGAGGAAGCGGAACGGGGAAGGTTGCGGACGATCAGGTGGCTTGGCGGATCAAGTCGTCGAACAGGCCCTGTTGCTGGGGATCCTCGGCGGCGGAGTCTTCGGGATGCCACTGCGTACCGACGATCCAGCGGGCCCCGTCGAGCTCGACGGCGTGAACGATTCCACCGGCGTGCCGGCCAACTACCTGCAGTCCCTCGCCGAGCCGGTCGAGTGCTTGATGGTGCACGCAATGGCAACGTTGCGGAGTCTCGGTGCCCATCGCCTTGGCGATCCGCGACCCGGCGTCGAGCTCGTTGGCGGTGAACTGAAGCCAATGATCCTCGCTGCCGATGTCTTGCACCAACGTGCCGCCGAGAGCGACGTTGAGGATCTGCAGCCCCCGGCAGATCGCCAGTACAGGCTTGTCGGCGGCGATGGCCGCGGTGACCATCGCCAACTCCATCGCGTCGTGGTCGGCGACGATGCCGTAGAGCGACTCGTCGGAGGCCTCTTGGCCGTACCGGCGCGGATCGATGTCGCCGCCACCGTGGAACACGACAGCGTCGGTGCGAGCCAGCAGTGCGGGGATGTCGTCGACCAACCCCGAAATCGGTGGCAGCATCAACGGAACCCCACCGGCGCGCTCGACGGCCCGGAAGTAGGCCTGACCAGCGGCGAAGGGTTTGCCGCGCACGCCCTTTGCCTCGTCCGACTGCCGGCCGACGATGACGACGAGTGGCTTCACGGCGCCAGTGTAAGGCCCGCCCGTCTGACCAGCTCGTCGTAGATCGCCTGCTGCTGCGGCTGGCGAGTCGCCGTGTCTTCGGGATGCCACTGCAGGCCGACCACCCATGTCTTGCCGGGCAGCTCCACCGCTTCCAACTGGCCGTCCTCGGAGTATCCGATCGGCACGAGGCCGGTACCGAGGCGGCCGATCCCCTGGTGGTGTACGGAATGGCAATGATCGAGGTGGGTGTCGCCGACCAGGTCGGCGATGATCGACCCCTCGACGAGCTTCACGGAGTGCTCGCGCATCCAGTGCTCGTCGTTGCCGATGTCTTGGACGAGGCTGCCACCGAGGACGATGTTCAACACCTGCATGCCGCGGCACAACGCCAGCATCGGTAGGTCGAGCTCCAACGCGGCTCTGGCCACCGCCATGTCGAGCTCGTCGTTGGAAGCAACGATGCCGTACAGCGACTCCTCCGTCGGTTCCTCGCCATAGCAACGCGGATCGATGTCGCCGCCGCCGGGAAGGAGCACGCCGTCGAAGTGCTGTAACACCGTGAGGGCATTGGCGGACAACTCATGGATCGGGGGCACGAGAACTGGCACGCCGCCGGCTCGGGCGACGGCACGGCTGTACGGCTGGCTGCTGGAGAACGCGTCGCGCTTGCCCTCGTCGCTGAAGGTCAGCACACGTGCGCACACGGCGATCAGCGGAGGCGGTTGACTCATCGCTCCATTTTCACCGGCGCGGCGCCGAATCGTCGAATTTGTTCCCCGAGTTGAAGAACGTGTTCGTCGGCGACCTAGTCGATCACCTCGATCTGGTAGCCGGCGTCACCCGCGGCACGCACGACCGACTCGGCGTGTCCACGGCCGCGAACCTCGAGAATCGCTCGCACTCCCGTCTCGCGCACGTGCAGGTCGACACCTTCGCGAACGTGCTCGACCTCGATGAGGTTCGCACCATGCTCGGCGAACAGGGTGAGCAGCCGGG
Organism: Ilumatobacteraceae bacterium; assembly: GCA_036262105.1. GTDB lineage: Bacteria > Actinomycetota > Acidimicrobiia > Acidimicrobiales > Ilumatobacteraceae > JAENVT01. The sequence goes on along the minus strand of DATAJN010000242.1, from coordinate 5,124 downwards.
CCAGGCCACCGGGCCGGTCGCTGATCCGGGCGAACAGGATCAATCGTCTCCCGGCCTGTGTCTCGTGGCGGCGAATCAAGTTGGGCAGGAGGCCAAGGTCGACATTTCCTCCGCTCAACACCACACAGGTCGTACCCGTGGCGGCCGGAGCAAGACGGTTCGACATCAGCGCGGCGACTCCCACCGCGCCGGCGCCTTCGACGAAGAGCTTGGCTCGCTCCATCAGAAGCACCATTGCTTCTGCGATGGCGTTCTCTTCGACAACGACAACATCGTCGAGCCATTTCTCGACGAGCGGGCGAGTGATCTCCCCGGGTCGCTTCACGGCAATTCCATCGGCGAGGGTGACGACCGGGCCCGTAGGTGGCTGATGGTGTGCGTACGGAGCACAGGCGTCGACCTGGACGCCGATCACCTCGACCGTCGGGTCGTTGCCTTTCACGGCAATGGCGCTGCCACACGACAGCCCTCCGCCGCCGAGCGGCACGATGACCCGGCGCAGATCGGGGATGTCGCCGACCAACTCTCGTCCGAGTGTCGCTTGTCCGGCGATGATGTCGAGATCGTCGAAGGGATGGCAGAACACCATGCCCGTGGCGTTCGCCCGCTCCCGTGCCGACGCGACCGCGTCGTCGAGCGTGTCGCCACCTTCGATCAGGGTCGCCCCGTAGGCCAGGCACGCTTCGATCTTCGACAGTGGCGCGCCAGCGGGTACGAAGATCTCGCAGGCGACACCCGCATGCCGGGCGGCGAACGCGGTCGCCTGCGCGTGGTTGCCGGCACTTCCCGCCGTGACGCCGTTGGCGGCGTCCGCGCCCAGCGCGGCGAGCTTGCTCATCGCTCCGCGGATCTTGAAGCTGCCGGTACGTTGCAGGTTCTCGGCCTTGAGCACGACGACCCCGCCGCACCGTTCACTGAGCGCGACAGAGCCGGTCGTGGGCGTGTGGATGACGGTGCCGCGCCCAGCTTGCGCGGCACGATCGATCGCTTCGTCGGAGATCGTCGGAGCAGGCATGTCAGCGCGTACCGTAGTGCTCATGCGCGCACTCCTGATCGCCAACGCTGGTGACGCAGACGGCGGGTTCGTCGCCGAGCGGTTCCGTCAGCGCGGGTACTCCTTCACCGAGTGTCATCGTGAGAACCTCGCCGATTGGCCCGATCTCGCCGGGCATGAACTGGTGCTGACGCTCGGCAGCGAATGGAGCGTCTACTGGCCGCACGTCGCCGAATCGGTGGCCGCGGAAGCCGATCTGATCCGTGAAGCGCAAGCCGCGGCGGTGCCGATCTACGGCATCTGCTACGGAAACCAGATCATGGCCCATGCGTTGGGTGGCACGGTGGAAAGAGCGCGCCAACCTGAGATCGGTTGGCATCAGGTCGTCAGCGACCTTCCTGAAGTGATCGCCGAGGGTCCATGGATGCAGTGGCACTACGACGTCGTCACCGTGCCTGCGAATTCAACGGAACTGGCGCGCAGCGCGATCGGCCCGCAGGCCTGGCGGTTGGGTCGCAGCTTCTGTACGCAGTTCCATCCGGAGGCGACAGAGACGATGATCCGTCGATGGGCGAGCAGCGACGGCGGCAGCACCGAGCTGCTCAAGTACGGAATGAAACCGGATCAGCTGATCGAGGAGTCACGCCGCAACGTCGCCGACAGCCAACCGGCCGCCGAGCACCTCGTCGACTGGTTCCTCGATCACGTTGTCGGTGTCGATCCGTACAGCTCCAGCTCGTCGCGCAACTGATCGAGCCCCATCGCTCCCATGTCGAGCACCACCTGGTGGAAGTGCTTGAGGTCGAACGACTCGCCGAGCCGGCGTCGGGCCCGTTCCCGGCCTTCGAGCCAAACCCGTTCGCCGACCTTGTAGGAGATGGCCTGGCCCGGCATGCCGAGGTATCGATCGACCTCCCAGGCGAGGAACTCGGCGGGATAACCGGTTCTCTGGAGCAGGAACGGCAAGCCGAGCTCCGGCTTCCAGACCTCGCCGGGATGGAACCGCTCGTTGCTCGGGATGCGCAGCTCGCAGTGCAACCCGATGTCAAGGATCACGCGCGCCGCGCGTAGTGCCTGACCGACGAGCCAACCCAACTCGTAGACCGGGTCGTCGAAGTAGCCCAGCTCGTACATCAACCGCTCGGCATACAACGCCCATCCCTCGCCGTGGCCGGAGATGAACACGGCCAACCGCTGAAACCGAGTCAGCGACTCGGCTTGGTACAACGTCTGGGCCAGCTGCAAGTGATGACCGGGCGTGCTTTCGTGATAGGCGATGGCGAGCGCGTCCCAAAGCGGAAAGTGGGTCTTACCGTCGACCGGATGCCACATCTGGCCCGGGCGGCTGAAATCCTCACTCGGGGGTGTGTAGTAGGTGACCTCGGGACCTCCAGCCGGCGTCGCCATCGACTGGCAATGGCGAAGTGGGTCGGCAATGTCGAAGTACTTGCCATCGAGGTCGGCGATCGTTCGGTCGATGACTTCTTGATTCCAGGCGACGAACCTGTCGGCGCCCTCGACCAGATACCGCGGATCGGTCTTCAAACGGTCGATGCATTCGCCCAGCGAGATCCCCGGCGAGATCCGCTCGGCCAGCGCGGCCATGCGGAGCTCGATGCCATGGAGCTCTTCCCAACCCCAGGCGTACGTCTCGTTCAGGTCCAGGTCGGTGCCGTTGTGGAAGCGGACCATCAATCGATAGCGCTCGGCACCGACAGGATCGTGGGGTGTGGCCATCGCCGCGTAGTCGTTTCGCAACCATCCAGCGAACTCGATGAATGCGTCGGCCGCTTGCTGGGCCTCGGTGGTGAGATCGAACGATTCGCACTTCGAGACGAGCTCGCAGAAGACCCCGTCGGGTTTCCCCCAGATCTCACAGCTGTCGGCACACGCCAATGCCTGGCGTCGTGCCGCCACCTTGCCGCTGTCGGCGGCGTACAGGAAGCTGGCACGGATCCCTTCGAGCGCCTGTGGGACGGCCGCGAGCCGCCGGCGAATGTTCGTCCAGTCGTCGGGGGACTCACGCGGCATGAAGTCGAAGACCTCGCGCACGTATTGATGATGCGTGTTGAAGGCGTTCAGCCACCGGTGGTACTCGCCTGACTCGATGAGGTCTCGCTCGGCTTCCGCCCGTTCGCGGACGACATCGGCGGCAATGCGATCGCGCCGACTGTCGGGCTTGACGGCTTGCAGGCTGCAGATCGTCGCCTTGTGGAGCTCGAGTCGTGCGGCCCAGCCCTGCGGCGAGTAGTCGGTGAGCGCATCGTCGTGGCCCCGCACGCCCCAGAAGGTTGCCAGCATCGGGTCCAGCGCTGCGGTCTCGACGACGTATTGATCGGACAGCGCAAAGATGTCACTCATCCCGCCCGCCTATCCGCCACTGGTTCGTTCAAGGTCACGTTTGGTCCGAACATTCCGTAGGTGCACCCACTTCCGGTTGGATTCTGTCAGGCCGACCGGTGATACATCAATGGCCAGCTACCAGCTGTGGCTTGCGCGACGGGCCGTCCCGCACGTGCTAGACAATCGCTCGACTCGAAGTGTGGCGGGGGCCACGCCGAGTCAGGACAGGGGGTCCTCAATGTCAACCATGGACGAAGACCGCGACCATCTCCACGCCATGGGCTACGCCCAGGAGTTGCATCGCGGAATGAGCACGTTCAGCAACTTCGCCATCAGCTTCTCGATCATCTCGATCCTCGCCGGTGGCATGACCAGCTTCTGGCTCGGCATGGCCACCAGCGGTCCGCGAGTCATCATCATCGGCTGGGTGGTGGTTGGGTTCTTCGCGCTCCTCGTGGGGATGGCCATGGGCGAGATCTGCTCGGCCTATCCCACCGCCGGTGGCCTCTATTACTGGTCGGCAAAGCTGGCCAAGAAGAATCCGGCCCGCTGGTCGTGGTTCACCGGGTACTTCAACCTGCTCGGCCAGATCGGCGTCATCGCCTCGGTCGACTATGCGCTGTCGATCTTCATCGCCTACTTCATCCGCATGTTCGACGACGGATACCGCCTCACCGTGCTCGGCATCTTCGGGATCTTCCTGCTCGTGCTCATTGCTCACGGCCTGCTCAACACTTTCCGAATCGATCTGGTCAAGATCATGGGCGACATCAGCGTCTGGTGGCACGTGGTCGGTGTGGTCGTGATCGCCGCTGTTCTATTCATCGCCCCGAGCAACAAGCGAGGAATCGGCGGAGCCTTCGATGCCGCACCTCCGGGGTTGACCGGTTGGACGGGTGGCCTGTTCATCACCATCTACCTCTTCGCCCTCGGGTTGTTGCTGGCCCAGTACACCATCACCGGCTTCGACGCGTCCGCCCACGTCAGTGAAGAGACCAAAGGAGCCCGCACCGAGGCCCCGAAGGCGATCGTGCGATCGATCTACATCTCCGCGATTGCCGCGATCGTGTTGAACTTGTCGATGATCGCCGCACTTCCCAAGAAGGGCGCGGTCGATGCTGACGGCGGCGATATCTACTACAACATCATCTTCGGCAACGCCAAGGATCCGTTCCTCGTCAACGCCGCTCCCAGGCTGATTTCCAATGCAGTCGGTACCGGCACCGCCAAGCTGCTCGTGTTCATCGCCATCGTCGGCCAGTTCTTCTGCGGCCTGGCGTCTGTCACGGCCAATAGCCGCATGATCTACGCATTCAGCAGGGACGGCGCTCTCCCGGGCTCCAAGCACTGGCACAAGATCAACAAGAAGACGCGTACGCCTACGAATTCGGTGTGGCTCGGCATCGTCCTCTCGGCCATCGTGGGTGCCTCGTCGTTGTACGTCCGGGGTACTGGTGCCGGTCGCTACTCGACCGCCTTCTTCGCGATGACCGGCATCTGCGTGATTGGTCTCTACATCGCCTACGCCATTCCGATCTACCTGCGCCTGACCAACCCCGACTTCCAGACCGGGCCGTGGAATCTCAAGGGCTTTCACAAGCTGGTCGGGTGGACCTCGCTTGTCTGGATCGCGTGCATAACGGTGCTGTTCTTCTCTCCGATCTTCTGGCCGTTCTGGCCGATCTGGGGGAGCGGCAACGAGATCAAGGAGTTCGCCAGCCCGGGCAACTCCTTCTTCCGGCAAAACAACTTCAACTTCACCGGACCATTGATCATCCTGGCGGCCC
>DATAJN010000241.1:0-8605 GCA_036262105.1 Ilumatobacteraceae bacterium | reverse complement strand
GATCAACGCCACTGCGCCACCGAACAACACCGCGAAGAGATCGAGGGCGATGGCGGCGAGTATCACCGGGGTGTGCCTGATGAAAACCAGGCCCTCCACCGCTGTGCGCAACGTGGGCCGGGCGTCGGGATCCGGTGGTGGCGGCTCGCGCACGAACGTCTGCATCGACAGCACCAGCCAGCTACCGAAGATCAACACGGTCGAACCGAGGTACGCGACCCATGGTGACACCGCGTACAGGAAGCCACCGATTGCCGGCCCGACGATGATCGCTCCAGTCCACGTCGCCGAGTACAGAGCAATCACCTTGGGCAACGCCCCGGCCGGCGCGACCATCGGCGGCATCGACCGCATCGCCGGGGCCTGGAAGGCGCGGGCGATTCCGAACGCGAAGGCGATCATGAACAGGGGCATCACCGACGTGGGAGTCGTCAGCGCATACAGCATCAACGCGCCCGAGGTGAACACTTCCGCTCCGACGGTGATGAGGGCAATCGCCTTGCGGTTGAAGTGGTCGGCAACGGTGCCGGTGACGAGCACGAGTGCGAAGATCGGAATGAACTCGGCGAGTCCCATCCAACCGAGATCGGACTTGCGCCCGGTGATGTCGTACGCCTGTTTCAACAACGCCGTCGATTGGAGGGCGATACCCGAGTACAAGATGCCGTTGCCGATCAGCAGACGACGGACTGGAGTCGACCGCCAGACTTCGCGGGTGGTCAGCGGCGACGAGGTTGTTGGCGGGGTAGGCACGACGAACGCCCACCATAATTCGACGTGCTACACAAGGCTCCTATGAGTTCGCTTGCCGACGACACGAGGTGGATGGATGCCCTCGATCAGGCCGCCCTGGTACGCCATGGTGAGGTCTCTGCGGCGGAGTTGATCGATGCCGCCATCGAGCGGATCGAATCCCTCAACCCGGCGCTCAACGCCGTGATCATCGATTGGTTCGCCGAGGCTCGGCAGACGGCGAGCCGACTCCCGGCACGCCCGTTCCAAGGCGTGCCGTTCCTCCTGAAGGACCTGTGGGCCCACTACGCCGGGCAACCACTCACCAATGGCTGCCGTGCCCTCAAGAACGCCATGCCCGAATCGCCTGCCGACACCACGTTGGTCGCCCGATTCCGGTCGGCCGGGCTCAACATCGCCGGGCGCACCAACAGTCCGGAGTTCGGAAGCCTTCCGACCACCGAGCCGCTGGCTTGGGGCCCCACACGCAATCCTTGGAACCTCGATCACTCACCCGGCGGCTCGAGCGGCGGTTCGGCGGCCGCGGTCGCTGCCGGAATGGTTCCCTTCGCTCATGCCAGCGACGGCGGTGGATCCATCCGCATCCCCGCCTCGTGCTGCGGATTGGTGGGCCTCAAGCCATCGCAGGGCCGGATCACGCTCGGCCCGTTCCGCGACGAGAGCAACCTGGGCGTCGAGTTGTGCGTGAGCCGCTCGGTGCGCGACACCGCAGCGCTGCTCGATGCCGTGCGCGGCCCTGGCATCGGCGACACCGTGATCGCACCGCCTCCCGCACGACCGTACGTCAGCGAGTTGGGAGTAGACCCGGGCCGTCTGCGAATTGGCCTGCTCGACGCCCATCCGTTGAGTGGCCGACTGCACGACGACTGCCGCGATGCTGTTCTGGCCGCAGCGTTGCTGCTCGAATCGCTCGGGCATCACGTCGAGCACGGCTTTCCGCCGGCGCTGGCGAACCCAGACTTCGGGCGACGGTTCTCGGCGTTGTGGAGCACCAACATGGGTGTCGCCGTGCGGCGCATCGAATCGCAGCTCGGCCGGCCAATGGGCGACGACGATGTCGAACCGGTCAACCTGGCGCAGGTCGCGTTTGCACAGAGCGTGAGCGCTGTCGACTACGCCCTGGCCCAGGCCGCCAACGTCGAGTTCCGCCGGGCCGTTCAACAGTGGTGGTCCGAGGGATGGGATCTGCTGTTGACTCCGACGCTCGCCGAACCGCCCGCGGCGATCGGAGCATTCGCCAACGATCCAGGTCAGCCAATGGCGCCGATGGCCCGGGCCGCCGCCTACGTACCCTTCACTCCACCCTTCAACTCCAGCGGGCAGCCGGCGATCAACCTCCCGTTGCACTGGAGCAGCTCCGGCTTGCCGATCGGCGTGCAGCTGGTCGCCGCGTACGGCCGCGAGGACGTGCTACTGAGAGTGGCGTCACAGCTCGAGGCGGCGCGGCCTTGGGCGGATCGCCACCCCACTGAATGTGACCGTTGACCACTGGGAACGCTGTTCCGGTTGTATGACGATTTCTGCAGTTTGGAGACTTCTTGCCGAAGTTGAATCCAAACCGACCGACACAACGTCTATATGAGTGTGAACGCCATGAACCGCACAACAACATCACCGTCAAGCCTGATTCTGCTGGCTGCCAAAGCCGGCGCTGTCGCCGGCCTCGTCGCCGCGCTGCTGGCCGGCCGTGTTGCCGAGCCCGTGATCATTGTCGGTGTGATCGTTGCTGCGTCGTTGGTCGGTTGGCACCGCACTCAGCTCGTGCCGGCTCGCGTTCGCTCGGAGCACCGCTTCACCGTTGTGTCACGATGCGGCGATGGCTACGTCACGATCGATTCCTCCGGTGCACGGCACGTGGCACGGCGCTTGGTGCTCGGCGGCCCTCCAAGCTGAACAACCAGCCCGTGGGTGACAGCCCTCGGGTGCGCATCGGTTACGCGTTCGGCACGCGAACTCGTCTGAACGACCACGGCTTCGCCACAGTTGTCGACGCCCTCGAACGCTTGGGGTTCGACAGCCTTTGGCTCAGCGAACGGATCGGTGGCGCGGCGCCCGACCCTCTGGTCGGAATGGCCTTTGCTGCTGGTCGCACGACCCGGTTGAAGTTCGGCATGAGTGTGATGGTGTTGCCCGGACGGAACCCCATCGTTCTCGCCAAGGAACTGGCGACTCTCGATCGGTTGTCGAATGGACGTCTACTACCAGCATTCGGGCTCGGCGTCGCCGACCCGCACGAGCAGCAGGCGTTCGGTGTCGAACGCGGCGCCCGAGCCCAGTTGTTCGACGAGTCTCTGGCAGTGCTGCGCGGAGCGTGGGCGGAGGGCACGCTCACACATCACGGCGAGCACTTCCACTACGACGAGCTACGCGTGATGCCGAAACCCCTGCAAGCCCACCTCGACGTGTGGTTGGGTGGAATCGCCCCGTCCGAGCTCCGCCGCGTCGCCAGGCTCGCCGACGGGTGGCTGCCGAGCTTCGTCACACCCGACGACGCGGCGCGTGGACGCGAGTCGATCGAATCATCACTCGCCGAGCACGGCCGCACCATCGACGCCGACCACTACGGCGCGCTCATCGCCTACTCGGTCGGTCCGGTACCCGCTTCTGTGATCGAGCCGCTGGCGAAACGACGGCCGGACCTCGCCGACCCCGCCATCTTGGTTCCGCAGGGCTGGGACGCTCTGATGGCCACGATCGATCGCTTCGTTGCGGCGGGCACGACCAAGTTCGTGATCCTGCCGATCGAGGAACCAGCAACACCGGACTCGTGGGTCGAGCACTTGGAACAGGCGGCGCCGCTGGTGCTCGCCCGTCAGGCTTGAGAGGAGCAGCGATGCCACCAGCGCAGCCGCTACCCGATGACCCGATCGATCTTGCCCGCGCCAGTTGGAAAGGCCAGGGGTGGGCGAAGGCGGCGGACGGCATGGCCGTGGTCACCTCGATCATGCGTGTGCAGCAGGTGCTGTTGGCGAGAGTGGAGGCGGTACTGCGACCCCTCGGTCTCACGTTCGCCCGCTACGAAGTGCTCATGTTGCTGCGCTTCAGCCGCAAGGGGAGCCTGCCGGTCGGCAAGATCGGGGAACGCCTGCAGGTGCACCCGGCGAGCGTCACCAATGCCGTGCAGCGCCTCGAGCACGACGGCCTGGTCGTCAGGCTCGCCAACCCCTTCGACGGGCGCAGCGTGCTGGCCAAGATCACCGCGAGCGGCCGGGCGCTGACCGAAGAAGCCACGGCGCAACTCAATGCACAGGTGTTCTCGATCGTTCCGATCCCTGCGGCAGCGCAGCGTGAGGTCTACGGCGTGCTCAAGAGCATGCGTCGTGCGTTCGGAGATTTCCGCTGATCAACCTCGCCGGACGCTAGAAAATGCTTTGACTTCCAAATAAACTGCGCAGGTGATCACCAACCGTGAGCTCTGGGCGCAGGCGTTCGCCGAATCGCCTCATCGTGATGCCGACTACACGACCATGTCGGGTATCCCGGTCGACCCTGTCTATGGTCCGCCCGACGGCACCGATGGCAGGCCGGCCGACTATCCGGGTCAGTTCCCGTACACCCGCGGCCCGTACGCGTCGATGTACCGATCCAAGTTGTGGACGATGCGGATGTTCGCCGGGTTCGGCACCGCCGACGACACCAACTGGCGCTTCAAGGAGATCATCAAGTCGGGCGGCGATGGGCTGTCGACCGCCTTCGACATGCCGACGCTTCTCGGCATCGACTCCGACGATCCGATGGCACTGGGCGAAGTCGGCAGGTGCGGAGTGGCCATCGACTCGCTGGCCGACATGGAGGATCTGTACGCCGGTATCGACCTGGGCACGATCACGACGTCGATGACGATCAACTCCCCCGCCGCGGTGATCTTCGCGATGTTCATCGCCCAGGCCGAGAAGGCGGGCATCGCCCGTTCCCGGCTCGGCGGCACGTTGCAGAACGACATCTTGAAGGAGTACCAGGCGCAGAAGGAGTTCGTGTTCCCACCGCGCCCGTCGATGCGATTGGTGCGCGACACGATCGGGTTCACCGCAGCGGAGATGCCGCGCTGGCACTCGATCTCGATCTCTGGGTATCACATCCGCGAGGCGGGTTCCACCGCGGTCGAGGAGTTGGCGTTCACGTTGGCCAACGGGTTCGCATATGTCGAGTTGGCGATGCAGGCCGGCCTGCCGGTCGACTCGTTTGCACCCCGTCTCTCGTTCTTCTTCAATGCCCACATCGACTTCTTCGAAGAGATCGCCAAGTACCGCGCGGCCCGGCGCATCTGGGCCCATTGGCTGCGCGATCGCTACGGCGCGAAGCTCGAACGATCGCTGCAGTTGCGCTTCCACACCCAAACCGCCGGCGTGTCACTGACCGCGCAGCAACCCGAGATCAACATCGTTCGCACGGCGATCGAGGCACTTGCCGGAGTGCTCGGTGGAACGCAGTCGCTGCACACCAACTCGATGGACGAAGCAATGGCCCTGCCTACCGAAAGGACCGCACGAATCGCCCTTCGCACGCAACAGATCATCGCTCACGAAACCAACGTCGCCCACGTTGCCGATCCATTGGGCGGGTCGTGGTACGTCGAGAACCTCACCGACGAGGTCGAGCGCCAGGCGGAGGAACTGTTCGCCCATCTCGATCAGCTGGGCAACGGCTCGATGCTCGAAGGCGTCATCAACGGGATCGAGGACAACTGGTTCCAAGGCAAGATCGCCGACTCCGCCTACGACCTCGAGCGGCGGTTCAACTCCGGCCGCCGAATCGTCGTCGGTGTCAATGCCTTCACCGAGGGCAGCGAAGAGGACCAGATACCTCTCCTGCAGATCACCAAGGAAGACGAGGCACGGCAGTTGAAGCGTCTCGACGAGGTGCGCCACTCGCGCGACCAGACCGCCGTCGACGTCGCCCTGCGCAGGGTCGAGGCCGACGCCGCCGACCCGGAGGTCAACCTGATGCCTGCTCTCATCGACGCTGTCGGCGTCTATGCGACGCTCGGCGAGGTCATGGCCTCACTCGGAACCGTGTTCGGCCGCCACGTCGAAGTTCCCATCATCTGATGGCCGTCTGATCGCCTCGATGACCGGAAAGCGCATCCTCATCGCCAAGGTCGGCCTCGATGGTCACGATCGCGGCATCAAGGTGGTCGCTCGAATCCTGCGCGACGCGGGTTACGAGGTCGTCTACACGGGTCTGTTCCAAACTCCCGCCACCGTTGCCTCCGCCGCGGTCGATGAAGACGTCGATGCCATCGGCTTGTCGATGCTGTCGGGCGCACACATGACACTGGCCCCGCTGGTCGTCGACGAGACTCGAAGGCGTGGCGTCGACATCCCGGTGATCGTCGGCGGAATCGTCCCGGTACCCGACATCGCCAGGCTCAAAGAGGCTGGCATCGCCGCTGTGCTCACCCCCGGCGCCACGGCAGAACAGATCGTCGCCGAGGTCGCCGCGGTACTCGCCGCGCACGAAGAGCACCAGTGATTGGGCGTTCTGGGTTCTATCGTTGAACATTCACTAACGAGAGCTAACCCGTCATGATCGACCACGACATCAGTGGCCACCACGAAGAATCGCCCGAGATCGCTCAGGCGGACGGGTTCGACAACCTTGGTCTCCGCCCGGAACTGCTGAAGACCATCGTCGAACTCGGTTACGAGGAGCCAACCCCGATCCAGAGCGAAACCATCCCCCACCTGCTCGCCGGCCGAGACCTGCTCGGTCAGGCCGCAACAGGTACCGGCAAGACCGCAGCCTTTGCTTGGCCCGTGCTGCAAATGATCGACACGGCCGCCAAGGTGTCGCCATTCGCGCTCATCCTCGTGCCGACGCGAGAGCTGGCCATGCAGGTCAGTGAAGCCATCTTCAAGTACGGCCGCGGGCTCGGCGTCAAGGTCACGCCGATCTACGGCGGCCAGCCGATCTACCGACAGCTACAGGCACTCGACCGAGGCGTGCACATCGTCGTTGCCACGCCCGGCCGGGCGCTCGACCACATCGGTCGCGGGTCGCTGAATCTCGGTGCGATCCGAACGGTGATCCTCGACGAGGCCGACGAGATGCTCGACATGGGTTTCGCCGACGACATCGATTCCATCTTGCAGGCGACACCCGAACAACGCCAGACGGTGCTGTTCTCGGCAACGATGCCGGCTCGTATCAACGCCCTCGCACGCAAGTACCAACACGACCCTGTACGCATCCAGATCGGGCGTGGCGATACGCAACCTGGCACGGCGCTGGTGCGACAGAGCGCGTACATCGTGCAGCGTTCGCACAAACCGGCCGCACTCGGTCGCATCCTCGACATCGAAGCGCCGAAGGCAACCCTCGTGTTCTGCCGCACGCGCACCGAGGTCGATCAACTGACCGAGACGATGAACGGACGCGGGTACCGCGCCGAGGCACTGCACGGTGGCATGGATCAGCCGCAGCGCGATCGAGTGATGGGACGCCTGCGCGACGGCACCGCCGAGTTGCTCGTGGCCACCGATGTCGCCGCTCGTGGGCTCGATGTCGACACGCTCACCCATGTCGTCAACTACGACGTGCCATCCGCCGCCGAGAGCTACGTGCACCGAATCGGGCGCGTCGGCCGCGCCGGCCGCCAAGGTGTTGCCATCACCCTCGCCGAGCCACGCGAGCAGCGGCTGCTGTTCAACATCGAGAAGCTCACCAAGCAGAAGATCGCGATCGAACGCGTGCCCACCGTTGCCGATCTGCGCGCTCGTCAGATCGAACAGACGGTCACCGCGGTACGCGAGGCACTCGCCTCGGACGACCTCGACGACTACAACGACGTGCTCAACGCCCTGTCCGGCGATCACAACGTGCGCACCATCGCCCTGGCTGCGGTGAAGCTGGCCCACGAGGCAAGCGGGGCAACGGTCGATGAGGCCGAGATCCCCGACTTCTCCCACAAGATCGAGCGCGGTCCGCGGCCCGATCGAGTCGAGCGCCCAGGTCACAAGGGCGGGCGACCGACCGCGGCCGGTCACCGCGGCGGCGGAACTGTCGGGACAGGATTCATCTACGTGGCACTCGGTCGCAAGGCCGGCATCCGACCGGGAGATCTCGTTGGAATGATCGCCAACGAGAGCAACCTCACCGGCCGCGAAATCGGCCCGATCAAGATCACTGAGAACTACTCGATCGTCGGAGTTCCCGAGGCGCGAGTCGACGACGTGATCGGCTCGTTGCGCCCAAGCCTGCTGAAGGGCAAACGACCCAACGCAAGGCGCTACACCGAATAGACCCCTGTTGGCGCTTCTCCAGTCGCCGTTGTCCGGTGCAGGAGGCGGCGGACAATACAATGTCTGAATAGGACATTGTAAATCTTGGAGTAAGGGTTGACAGGTACCCTTGATCGAACTAGTGTTCGATCAATGTCAACGCCGTCGACCGCAGAGCTCATGTCGTGGCTTTCAGGCGTCGACATCGCTGTTGCCGATGCTGAGTCTTGCGCAGCGGTGCTACAGGGTCTGTCGCGATTGATCGCCTGGGCCGAATCCCACAAGGTTGCGGCGGCCCAACGGCTGGCACAACTGGCCGCGGAGTCACCGGCGATCTTTCCCGAACACGTCGTTGCTGAGGCGACGCGCGTGTCACTCGGCCGAGCGCTCGAGCCGTTCAAGCGAGCCTCGGCCATCGAGGCGTTCCCACGCTTCGGTGACGCGTTGCGCAGTGGTGATGTCTCCACGGCGCACGTCGACGTGCTGGCCGGCGCACTCGGCAAGCTCGACGATCGAGAGCGCGAGAGCTTCGTGGCCCGAGGCGATTTCCTGGGCGGCGTCGCCCAGCAGGCCACCCCAGGTGAGTTCGCGCGAGTGGTTCGAGCCGAGCTCCTGAGATGCAGGCGTGGCGA
>DATAJN010000240.1:0-8037 GCA_036262105.1 Ilumatobacteraceae bacterium | reverse complement strand
TCAACATCCCGTTCGATCCCAACGAGCCGACCGGCAACCTGCCGCTCGTCGACGCCAATCCTGATCCCACGACCGGCCCGGCCGATGTCGTCACGCTCCTGCCGGCCAGCCTGACCAAGTTCTGGACCGATCAGTTGGCTGCGAGCAACCTCACCCTGACGGCTCCGAAGGTCACGTTGTTCACGGCGGGCACCGACACGCCGACTTGTGACGGCATCGACAGCTCGTCGTTCGAGAAGAACATCATCTACTGCGTGCCCAGCAACACGATCTTCGTCGACCAGGCGTACGCCGAGGACTCGATCTCGCAACCCTTGCTCGGCGACATGTCGGTGGGCTACCTGATCTCCGAGGGCTTCAGCGAGAACGTCCAAGACCTACTCGGCAGCACGCTGCAAGGTGAGCCTCGCGCCTTGCTCGACGACTGCCTCACTGGCGCCTGGGCCAAAGACATCGTGCCGCCCGTGCCCGCCGACCGAACCGATCAGACGGTGCTCTCCGCCGGCGACCTCGACGAGGCGATCGTCACCGCCATCGTGCACAGCGACGAGACGGCCGACACCAACGTCAACGGCAGCGCGTTCGAAAAGGTCGACGCGTTCCGAGCGGGCGTGCTCGGCGGCATGCAGGCCTGCCAGGACCGCATCACGCCGTGACACCGCCGACCGCTACGGACACCCTCGCGGCACTGGACATCGGCACCAACAGCTTCCATCTCGTGGTCGCCCGTCTCCTCGACAACGGATACGAGATCGTCACCCGCGAGAAAGAGACCGTGCGGCTCGGCCATGGCGGCGGCGACATGAAGCAGCTCTCCAACGATGCGATCGACCGCGGCATCTCGGCGTTGCGTCGCATGCAGCGGATCGCCGCGGCCGACAACGCTGCGGTTCGCGCGGTTGCCACCAGCGCCGTGCGCGAAGCCCAGAACGCCGACGTCTTCTTGAACCGGGCGCGACGCGAGGCGAAGATCGACATCGAAGTGATCTCCGGCCTCGAAGAGGCGCGGTTGATCTACCTCGGAGTGTTGCAGGCGGTCCCGGCCTTCGACCAACGAGTGATCCTGGTCGACATCGGCGGTGGTTCGACCGAGGTTCTGGTCGGCGAGCGCGGCGAGACGTTGGGTGCCCGCAGCTTCAAGCTCGGCGCCGTCCGGCTGACCGATCGGTTCTTCCCCGGTGGAACAGTGTCCGCCGATTCGATCAGTGACTGCCGGTCGTACATCCGCTCGATACTGGCCACGTTCGAGCGTGACGTCGAAGAGCTCGGCTTCGACATCGCCATCGCCTCATCGGGCACGGCCGAGACGATCGCTCGGATGATCCACGCCTCGCGTGACGACACGCCGCTGCACACGTTCAACCGCTTCGAGTTCACGGCCTTCGAGATGCAGTCGGTCGCTGAGGCGCTGGCCAAGAAGCGATCATCCGACGATCGACGCGACGTTCCCGGGCTCGACCCGACCCGTGCCGACATCATCGTCGCCGGCGCGCTGGTGCTCGAGGGAGTCGCCGACATCTTCGGGATCAAGGGCTTCGTCTTCAGCGAGGCCGCATTGCGCGAGGGTGTGCTGCTCGACACGATTGCTCGCTTGCAGGGCGGTGCCCTGCACCACCTGCGCGACGTGTCACGCCGGTCGATCCGGGCGCTGGCCGAGCGATGCGACGACGATCTCACCCATTCCGCCCACGTCGCCGCCCTCGCCCTGCAACTCTTCGATGCCACCGTGTCGTTGCACGGGCTGCCCGACGACGCTCGCGAATATCTCGAGGCCGGTGCCCTGCTGGCCAACGTCGGTCTGGTGATCTCGCACACCAAGCACCATCTGCACAGCTACTACGTCATCCGCAACAGCGAGCTCACCGGGCTGACCGACACCGAGATCGAGATCATCGCCCAGATCGCCCGCTACCACCGCAAGAGTGCCCCGAAGGCCAGTCATCCGGATTTCGGGCGACTGTCCCCCGATGACCAGCGGCTGGTACGCACGCTGGCCGGCATCTTGCGCGTGGCGATCGGGCTCGACCGCAGCCACGACGGGCGCGTGCGATCGTTGATGGCTCAAGTTCGTCGCGACCGATTGGTGGTCGAGGCCGAGGCCAAACGCGGCAAGGAGATCAGCCTCGAGCTGTACACCGCCAACGAGCGCTCGAGCCTGCTCGGAGAAGTGCTCGGTCAGCGCGTCGACATCGTGGCCGCGCCGCTACCCGGGTGAGAAGGCGAACCGCCGGCTAGCCGAAAAGACCGGTGTTGGCGGGCGACGACAGGATCGTGGTCGTTGTCGGCACCGACGATGTTGTCGTGGCCGACGGGGTAGTGGTCGTCGATTTCACCGTCGTGGTGGTCGACTTCACCGTGGTCGTTGGCGCCATCGTGGTGGTGGTGGTCGTGGTCGATTCGGTCGTCGTGGTGGCGTCGGGGTCGGCGTAGTTGAACGAGGGCAAGCTCTCGCGCCGCGTGTATCGCTCCGGCTGCCTGCCGTCCTGGCCCCACACGTACACGAGATCACCGGTCTTCACCATCGAGGGAAAGACCTTGGCGATCGTCTGGTTGAGCCGCACACAGCCGTGCGATGCGGGCTCGAGCGGGACGTTGTCGGCGCCATGGACGGCGATGCCGTAGTTGAAGTACACCGGGTTCATCATTCCGCCCAGGGGGCTGGTGCGCTTGCCGGTGTAACGGCGGGTGAAGCGGAAGACGCCGCCCGGAGTCTTGGCGTCGGCGCACTCTTGCTTGGTGACCGGCTCGGGAAGCGGATCGCCGTTGACGCCGGTGTCGTAGGTAACCGTCTCGCACCACTTCTGCGGCGTGCCGTCGGGGTTCTCGATGCCGGTAGAGATGTGGGTGATGAGCTCGGGAGCGTCGTCTTTGAACACGATGGCTACCTGCTCGGGAACGTAGATCTCCATGTGCGTCGTGCCCGGGCCGGTCGAGCGCCGCGGTGGGATGGTGATGCGATCCTGCATGACCTGCCACATCGCATCGGTCACCCGGCCGGTGGCATTCGCCCGAGGAGTCTTCAGGACCAACTTCTCGTAGGCCCACACCGCCTGCTGCGTACCCGACCCGAACAGGCCGTCGACCGGGCCGGGGGCAAACCCGAGGTCGGTCAACCGCTGTTGCACGGCCTTGACGTCGTCACCGGCGTTGCCCTTGCTGAGGGTGTGGGTGAGGCTGGTCTTGACGATGCCCGGGTCGGTGTTGACAACGATCGGCGGCGCCGTGACGGCGCCCGTCGTCGCCACCGCCGACGCAACGCCGGAGGTGGTCGGCACCGTATCGGCGCTGCTGGCACCGCCTCTGCCCGACAGACCCGCAACGATCACCACCACGAGCACGCCGGCACCGGCGACCGCCGGCATCCACCGCCCGACCTGCATGGGCGCGCCGGATTGGCGGCGGCGCGGCTGTGGATTGGGCGGTCTACGGGTATTCAAACGAACAGTCTCCGACTGGGGGCGTCGACCACCCAATCTAGCAGTGGACTCCCCCAGCTTGGCTCAGGTAAACGGGCGTTGAACCGGCTGGAGATCGCGCAACTCACGGCGCAACTGCAGCATCTCGGTGACGATCTTGCGGATGACGCTGCCCCTGGCGAGGGTGCTTTCGCCTCGAGTGCGGGGGAAGTAGTCGACACCGAACTGGATGACGTTGAACCCGAGCTTCTTGGCCCGGATGATCAGTTCAGCGTCGATGAACGAGCCCTCGCTGCACAGCGAGATGTGCTCGAAGATCGACGTGCGGCACAACTTGAAGGCGAAGTTGATGTCGCGCATCCGCACGCCGAACAGCCGGCGGATCAGGAAGTTGTAGAAGAACGTGTAGATCGTGCGCACTGAACCCTCGCCCGTGCGGTCGAACCTGAACGCGCTGACGATGTCGGCCTCGTAGTAGCGCAACAGGTGGATGGCCCGTGCGACCTCGGTCATGTCGAACGGCAGGTCGGCGTCGGAGTACAGGACCAAGTCGCCGGTAGCCGTCGAGAAGCCCGTCTTCATCGCTCCGCCGAGCTTGCGGTTGACCGGGTGGTGAACGACCTTCACATGCGGATCCGCTGCAGCCATTTCGTCGGCGAGCTTGGCCGTGTGGTCGGTCGACGCATCGTCGACGATGATGAGCTCGTAGTCGAGGATCTCGTTGCGAGCCACCAGATCCCGGCATTCGGTGGTGGCGGCTTCCATGGCGCGGTCGATGTACGCCTCTTCGTTCCACATCGGGAAGAAGACGCTGAGTCTTTCGAAAGGAGTCGCGCCCCGCTCGGCTGCCATCGACGCAAGGGTAGTCGGGCGCATACCGGCCGCACCCGTCGCCAGGTATGGTGCCATCGATGGACCCAGGTGCACACACCGCTGCCGAGCCGGCGTCCACGCCCCTGCTACCTCCGCCACCTCCACCGTCTCCGTCCCTGACCTTCACGACGGTCGGCGGCGCCGACGAACCCTGGATTCGTCCCGTCAAGGTCGTCGGTCAGCTGAGCCCGGCGTGGCGACTGATGTTCGGCTTCGGTTGGGCGGCGATGATCGCCTGCCAAGCAGCGCTGTGGGAGTCGTCGCGGGTCATCGGTTTGTCGACCTGGTGGCTCGGCGCCGACGCCCAACCGCGGTTCCTCGTGTTGCAGTTGTTGCCCTTCTACGGCCCGATCGTGGTGACGATCGCGGCGATCTCCAACTGGCGGTACTCGCCATACCTCGGGATCGCGGCCGCGGTTGCCGGGGCGGCCATCGGCGCCGGCGACCTCGGCAGAGTCCGCTGGATCGCGGTCGTCGAGCTGGTTCTTGCCGGGGCGGGCCTGTGCATCAGCACAGCATCGTTGGCAGGCATGTACCGCCCGGCGGTTCCTGCAGCGGCTTCCACGTCGATCAGCTGATCCGGCGGTCCTTCTCCACAACCACCACTCCACGATCGCTGACCACGAACTCCTCACGGTCGGCAAGGGCGTCGTGGCCAATCATGCGCCCGGCCGGGATGATGACGTTCTTGTCGATGACGCAGCGGTGCAACTTGGCGCCGGGCCCGACGCGCACGCCGGGGAACAGGATCGACTCGCTGACTACCGCTGAGGCATCGACGTAGGTCTCCGGCCCGAGGATCGATCGCTCGATGATCCCACCCGACACGATCGAGCCTGCGCACAACAAGCTGTTGTCGATGGTCGGGTGTTCGCCACCGGGACCGTGATCGATCTTGGCCGGAGGCAGCGGCAGCTGCAGGCTGTAGACCGACCACTGGTCGTTGTAGAGGCTGAACGGTGGAACGGGGGCGATGAGATCCATGTTGGCCTCGTAGTAGGCGTCAAGGCTGCCGACGTCGCGCCAGTAGCCGCGCTCGTGTTCTGCCTGCCCGGGAATCACGTTGGTCGAGAAGTCGTACATGTGAGCGACGCCATCGCGGGTGAGCATCGGGATGACATCGCCGCCGATGTCGGTCGCAATCGCGTCGTCGCCGAACGGGCTGACGACGTCGATCAGCGTCTGGGTGTCGAAGACGTAGTTGCCCATCGAGGCCAACGCGCGCGACGGGTCGCCGGGCATCGGTGGTGGATCTGCCGGCTTCTCGTGGAACTCGATGATCTTGCCCTCGGACGACGCTTCGATGATCCCGAACTGCGACGCCTCACCCACTGCGACGGGGATCGCCGCAACCGTCACACCGGCTCCGACGTCGAGGTGGTGGTGGACCATCTGTCGCGGATCCATGTGGTAGATGTGGTCGGCGCCGAACACGCACACGAGGTCGGGGCGCTCGTCGCTGATGAGGTTGAGGTTCTGGTAGATCGCGTCCGCGGAGCCGCTGAACCACTGTGGGCCACGACGCATCTGGGCAGGCACCGGCGTGACGTAGTTGCCGAGAAGCGTGGAGAAACGCCAGGTCTGGCTGATGTGGCGGTCGAGGCTGTGGCTCTTGTACTGGGTGAGCACCACGATCTTCAGGTAGCCGGCATTGGCGAAGTTCGACAGGACGAAGTCGATGATCCTGTAGCTACCGCCGTAGGGCACGGCCGGCTTGGCCCGGTCGGCGGTCAACGGCGCGAGTCGCCTGCCCTCACCGCCGGCCAAGACGATGACGAGAACCTTTGGCTCAGCCATAGTGCCGCACGTTAGACCTTGTCGGCGATCAGGCGTCGATACAACTCGGCGTGCTTGGCCGCCGGTTGCCTCCACGACCAGTCGATGGCCATGCCCCGGCGTTGCATCGCAGCCCGACGGCGGGGCTGCGAGTAGGCCTTCACCATTCGGTGCATTCCGTCCATCAATGCCACCGAACTCGCCCCGGGCACCACGACTCCGGTTCCCCGGGCGGGCTCGTCGTCGATGTCGACGACGGTGTCGTGCAGCCCGCCGACATCGGTGACCAAGGGCATGGTGCCGTAACGCATCGACTGCATCTGCGCCAGCCCGCACGGCTCGAAGCGGCTCGGCATCACGAACACGTCGGCGCCGGCGAAGAGTTGGTGCGCCAGCGCCTCGTCGTAACCGCGGACGAACGCCATCTGATTCGGGTGCGCGGCTGCTGCCCAGGTGAGTGCGTCGGCGAGCCCCTGATCGCCGTCGCCGAGTACGACCAGCGTTGCCCCGAGCCGACGCAGGAACGGAGCCAAGGGCAGCACGAGGTCGACGCCCTTCTGCTCGGCAAGCCGCGTCACCATGGCGAGGAGCGGCCCACCACCGTCGGTCAGTCCATGAGCTGCGAGCATCCTGGCGCGGATCACGGCCTTGGCGGTGAGGTCGGTCGACGAGTACGGCGCGGGCAGGTGGCGATCCGATTGCGGATCCCATTCCGTCGTGTCGATGCCGTTGAGGATCCCGACCAATCGGTCACCCCGCTCGCGGAGTGGTCCGTCGAGACCGAAGCCTCCGTGCGGTGTGGTGATCTCGGCTGCATAATGCGGGCTGACGGCCACCACGACATCGGCGAGTCGGATCCCGCCGAGCAGCGGATTGCAATCGCCCCACTGCTCGAACTCGGCCGCATGATGTGGCAGGGTCTTCAACCAGCCAGGGTTCGTGCGGCCTTGGTAGGCGAGGGTGTGGATCGTCAGCATCGTCGGTGGAAGCTTGGCCAGATGGCCCAGCGCGGCGCAGGTGTGCCAATCGTTGAGGTGCAGCACGTCGGGAGAAGTCGCCTTGGTCAACGCAGCCACAGCAGCAGAGAACGCCATGAAGCGCCGGTCGTTGTCGGCCCAGCCGTGGCCATCGGGTTGCGAGTAGGGATGACTGCGTTCGATGCCATATGCCTGGATCATGGTGAGGCGACCGACGCCAGCCACCGTTCCCGTGCGCGCCCGCGCCGGGCCCGCCCAGTCGGGGACAGCGAGATCGACGATCGCTTCACCCTGAAGCGGCGCGGAGAAGTAGTCGGGAAGCACCACCTGCACGTCGACGTCCTGGCGTCGGAGCTCGGCAACCAAGCCGGCGGCCGCCGCGGCGAGCCCGCCGACGCGCGCCAGCGGGGCGAACTCCGCCGAGGCGAACAAGACCTTCATCGGCGCAGCGTAACCCCCCGAAAAACCCTGTGGAGTGTCTCCCGCCCACCTGGGCGCCTTCAAACACTCCACCCGCATCGCCGGTAGCGTCTCGTGTCTATGTCCAAGGTGCTGACCACACTGCCAAAGGGCGAGCGAGTAGGGATCGCCTTCAGCGGCGGACTCGACACTTCTGCCGCTGTCGCCTGGATGCGCCACAAGGGCGCCCTGCCGTGTGCCTACACGGCAGACCTCGGCCAGGTCGACGAGCCCGACCTCGCTGGCGTACCCGAGCGAGCCAAGGAATACGGTGCCGAGCTCGCCCGGCTGGTCGACTGCCGCACCGAGCTCGTCCGCGAGGGCCTGATGGCGCTGCAGTGCGGTGCGTTCCACATCACGACGGCGGGCAAGACGTACTTCAACACCACCCCCCTCGGGCGCGCCGTCACTGGAACGTTGCTCGTGCGGGCGATGCAGGAGGACGGCGTCGACATCTGGGGCGACGGCAGCACCTACAAGGGCAACGACATCGAGCGCTTCTACCGCTATGGGCTGTTGGTCAACGCCAACCTGCG
>DATAJN010000239.1:0-4043 GCA_036262105.1 Ilumatobacteraceae bacterium | reverse complement strand
CCGCTGCAGAACGCCCACCCGCCGTCTTTCGGTGAGGGCCCGTTGCCGGTCAACAGCACACACCCGACATCGGTGGTCATCCGCGCATGATCGAGCGCTGTGTAGAGCTGATCGACGGTGCGCGGCCGGAAGGCATTGCGCACCTCCGGTCGATTGAAGGCGATCCTCACCGTTCCGTGAGCGAGGGCGCGATGGTACGTGATGTCATCGAAGGCGAAGCCGGGCACGTCGCGCCATGCTGCGGGGTCGAACAGATCGGAGACCATCGACCCATTGTGGCCCGTCGCGCGCTGCTACGTTCAGCTCGTGACCGGCTTGCAGATCTTCGGCGTGCCCGGACTTCCCGAGATCGTCGAAGGCGCCGACTTGGCAGCCCTGATCACCGAGGCGGCGAACGAGGCCGGAACGACCTTGGCGAACGGCGACATCGTTGTCGTCACGTCGAAGATCGTGTCCAAGTCCGAAGGCCGAACGATCGAGCTCGCCGACATCGACCCGTCCCCCTTCGCCATCGAATGGTCGGTCAAGTGGGACAAGGACCCGGCAGTGACCGAGGTGGTTCTTCGTGAGGCGAAGCGCATCGTGCGCCAATCGGGACCGGTGCTGATCACCGAGACGCAGCACGGCTTCGTGTGCGCCAACAGCGGTGTCGACCAGTCGTCGAGCGGTGCCCACGGACGACTGGTGCTGCTGCCGACCGACCCCGACGCGTCAGCACGGCGGATACGTGCGGGGCTGGCGCGCCACGGCGTCGAGGTCGCCGTGATCGTGTCCGACACGTTCGGGCGGGCATGGCGCGAGGGGCAGACAGACATTGCCATCGGCATCGCCGGCATGCACCCGATTCGCAGCTACATCGGCGAGGTCGATCCGCACGGCCACGAGTTCAAGGTACAAGCCGTCTGCTTGGCGGACCAGTTGGCAGGCGCGGCGGAACTGGTGAAGGGCAACATCTCTCGCGTCCCAGTCGGTGTGATCCGCGGGTTCGCGTGGGAGCGTGACGACTCGGCGACGATTGCGCCGGTGTTGCGTGACCCGAGCAGAGATCTGTTCAGGTAGTCGGCCGACCCGTCAGAGCCGAGTACTCGACTGCGATGTCGGCCGCTAACGCGGCGTTGTGCTTGACCAACGAGACGTTGGCCGTGAGGCTTCGCCCACCGGTCTGCTCGACGATCCTCGACAGCAGGAACGGAGTGACTGCTTGGCCGGTGACGCCTTGCGCCGCCAGTTGATCGAGTGCCTCGGAGATCACGCCATCGATCTCCGAAGCCGGGATCTCGTCGTCGACCGATATCGGGTTGGCGATGCAGATCCCCCGGCCGAGCTGCAGCCCGTTCCAGGTCGCGTTCAGCATCGCTGCTGCCTGCGCGGCGCCGTCGACGCGGCGCGGAGCCGGCCGTCCGCTCGACCGGCTGTAGAAGGCAGGGAATTCGTCACTGCCCACCACCACGACAGGAACGCCGACGGTTTCGAGATACTCGAGCGTCAGCGTGATGTCGAGGATCGACTTGACGCCTGCGCACACCACGGCAACAGGTGTTGCCGCCAACTCGGTGAGATCGGCAGAGATGTCGAACGACGTCGCCGCGCCGCGATGAACCCCGCCAATCCCGCCGGTGGCGAAGACTCGAATTCCGGCGAGTGCTGCAAGGTGCATGGTTGCTGCGACGGTTGTGGCGCCAGTCGCTCGGGTAGCCACGAGCCACGGTAGATCCCGAGTCGTGGCCTTGTGCACATCGCTGCGGGTCGCCAGCGACTCGATCTCGGCTGAACCGAGGCCGACGCGACAGATTCCGTCGATCACCGCGATCGTGGCCGGCATCGCGCCATGGTTGCGCACGATCGACTCGACGGCGTGCGCCATCTCGACGTTCTGCGGATAGGGCATTCCGTGGCTGATGATGGTCGACTCGAGCGCGACGACCGCACTGCCGGCCTGCACCGCTTGGCGAACATCGTCAGTGATGTGAACGACCGGTTCCACGCATCCTCCTCGACGCCCACCGTACTGGCGGATCGAGCGCCATGAGCCACACTGTTCGTCGATGAGCGCGGAACCCGACGAACTGATTCGACTGACCCGCGAGGGCCCGCTGGCCACGATCTGGTTGAACCGCCCGAACAAACGCAACGCGATGAACTATTCGATGTGGGCAACGCTCGGCGAGGCGGTGGTGGAACTGGCGGGCGATGCTGCGGTTCGAGTCGTCGTGCTGCGCGGCAGCGGCGAGCACTTCTGCGCCGGCGCCGACATCACCGAACTGAATGTTTCGCGGCAACAGAGTGAACGCTCGTTCGCGCAGGTCAACACCGACGCCGAGGCGGCGCTGGCGGGTCTTGCCAAACCCACGGTTGCGTTCATCTCGGGCGATTGCATCGGCGGCGGTTGTGCTCTCGCGATCGACTGCGACCTGCGCATCGCCACCAGCGATGCCCGGTTCGGGATCACTCCGGCCAAGCTCGGCATCGTCTACCCGAGTGCCTCACTGGAGCGCGCCACACACCTGCTCGGTCCGGCCGTGACGAAGCGATTGCTGTTCACCGGTGACCTCATCACTGCCGCGGAAGCCCTCCGCGTCGGCCTGATCGACGAGATCGTCGATGCCGTAGACGGTGACGAACGGCTTGCCACCTTGACCGGCGTGCTCGCGGCGCGATCGTTGTTGACCCAGGCAGCGACGAAGTCGATGGTGGGCGCGATCAAGTCGTACGGACACGTTCCCGACGATGTGCGCAACCATTGGAACGAGGTCGCCCAACGAGCGCCCGACAGCGCCGAAGGAATCGCCGCGTTCGTGGACAAACGCCCACCGCGGTTCACCTGGTCGGGGCCCGATGACGACTAGAGCCCGTCGTGCCGAGCGATCGTTGCCGTGGCCGGCGCTCGCGCTGGCCATGATCGCCATCGCCTTCTTCGCCCTCCCGCTGATCGGACTGATGAGCCGGGCGCCATGGAGCGATGCAGGGTCGATCCTGCGCAGGCCCGCCGTTCGGCAGGCCTTGCGATTGTCGATCGTCTGCAGCCTGTGCGCGACAGCGCTGTCGGTGTTGTTGGGTCTGCCTTTGGCGTGGTTGCTGGCCCGCCGCAGGTTCTTCGGTCGCTCGGTGGTGCGAGCCCTGTGCACGCTGTCGATGGTGTTGCCGCCGGTCGTCGGCGGTGTCGCCCTGCTGTACGCCCTCGGTCGGCGGGGGTTGGTGGGACAGTGGTTGGACCGCTGGTTCGACGTGCGGTTGCCCTTCACCTCGACCGGGGTGGTGATCGCCCAGACGTTCGTCGCCATGCCGTTCTTCATCGTCACGGTCGAGGCCGCAATCCGACAGGCCGACCCCGGGCACGACGACGCGGCACGAACTCTGGGAGCGAGCAGCTGGTACTCGTTCCGTCGCGTCACGTTGCCTGCTGTTCGCTCTGCCCTGGTCGCTGGGGCGGTGTTGTCGTGGGCCCGGGCGTTCGGAGAGTTCGGGGCGACGATCACGTTCGCCGGTAGCTTCCCAGGCAAGACCCAGACGTTGCCGCTGTCGGTCTACCTGGCTCTCGACACCGACCAACCCCAAGCCATCGTGCTGGCGCTGCTGATGGTCGCCGTCTCGTTCGGTGTGCTCGTCGCGCTGCGCGACCGGTGGCTGGGTGGGGGAGAGCTGACGACGTGACGTTGCGTGCCCGTATCGCGGTCGCACGCGGATCGCTGAACCTCGACGTCTGGCTCAATGCCGCATCGGGCGAGGTGGTGGCGCTGCTCGGTCCCAATGGCGCCGGCAAGACGACGATCCTGCGCTGCCTGGCCGGTCTTCTGCCGATCGAAGGGGGCTCGATCGAGGTTCTCGGCGAGGTTGTCGACGATCCGTCGGCGGGTGTCTTCGTACCCTCGGAGCGCCGCGCCTGCGGGGTCATGTTCCAGCAATACCTCCTCTTCCCGCACATGACGGTGCTCGAGAACGTTGCCTTCGGCTTGCGTGCCAGCGGCCTCGACAAGGCGTCTGCACAAGAGCGGGCGAGATCGTGGCTCATCCGCGTGGGCTGTGGTGGTCTCGAACGGGAGCGC
>DATAJN010000238.1:0-1787 GCA_036262105.1 Ilumatobacteraceae bacterium | reverse complement strand
GGCATCGATCAACGACAGCCCGAGCACCAGGTAGCCGATGGTGCCGGCCACCAGCACCAGCGCCACCATGCCCGCGGCGACGCGTAGGCGGGCGAGCGTAGGGGTCACGTCCGGCCTGATCCAAGGTCCACGATCGGTGGTTCGACGGTCAGGTCGGATTTCCGGGCGCGAGCACTTGCCGCGCCGCTTCGGCGTCCCGCGCATGGACGAGCACGGTCACACCCTGCTCACCGTCGACGGGCAACATGCCGCCCTCCACTTCGTCGACGATGAACGCTTCGATACCCATCGCGGCAAGGTGTGCCTTGGTGACCTCGGCTTCACCGCGATCGGGATAGGTCGCCACCACAATGGGTTCGGCGTGCTGGTCGGGCGAGTCGTCTGTCATGGACGGAGCGTACGTCCACATCGGGCCGCCGAGAAGTCCGCTGACGTGTTGCCGATCAGTGTTCGATACGCGCCGGGACAGGGATGTGGTCGAAGTCGTTGGCGGCGACGACGTCATCGAACTCCTCGCGTGCCTCGGCGGCGAACGCGTTGACGTCGCCGTAGCGCTCCGAGAAGTGTGTGAGCACGAGTCGTCGAGCACCGGCGCGTGCCGCGAGCCGGCCGGCCTCGCGGGCCGTGAGGTGGCCGTACTTCGTCGCCAGGTGTTGCTCGCTCGACAGAAACGTGGCCTCGCACACCAACAGGTCGACCCCTTCGGCGAGCTCGAGCGCCCCGTCGCACCACGAGGTGTCCATCACGAAGGCGAACGATTGACCGGGCCGGTGTTCGCTCACGTCTTCGAGCCTCACCGTGCGAGCGTCGACCTCCAGGCTGCCGGCGGTCTGCAGGCGTTTGATGTCGGGCCCGGCGACTCCGAACGCCGCCAGTCGATCAGGGAGCATGCGCCGGCCATCGGGTTCCTGCACGCGCCACCCGAGCGTGTCGACACGGTGTTGGAGCGGGGCGCAGCGCAGGGTGAACTGTTCATCGGCGTGAACGACCCCGGGCCCGGTGGTGGGGCGACCATCGAGCGGAACGTTCTCTTGGCCTGCGGAGGCGTATCGCAGCCGATCGAAGTACTGCTGACCGCTGGCCGGGTAGTGCACCGGTACGGGGAGCCGCCCCTGATCGAGCGCCATGCGCATGATCACACCGGGCAGCCCGAGGCAATGATCGCCGTGGAAGTGGGTGATGCAGATCCGGGTGACGGCAGCAGGCGAGACACCCGCCAGCGTGAACTGGCGCTGGGTGCCCTCGCCCGGGTCGAACAACACGCCTTCGCCGTCCCAGCGCAGCAGGTAGCCGTTGTGGTTGCGCTGCCGCGTCGGCGCCTGGCTGGCCGTTCCCAACACGATGAGTTCGCGCTCCGTCACACCATTGGTTTACCGCTGCGAATGGCGCCCTGCACCGCTGACCTGCAACACGCGTCGCCGAGGACCCCCGGATATTGATAGTAGTTGACTCAACTTTTCTGTTCGGATCGATAGCATGTTGTTATGACACTCGGCGCCGACGAGGACTGATCGATGATGGACCGCTTCACCGTGCCCACGTCGTACTGGCACTCGCTCGACGACGGTCGGGCGCAGTGCGACGTGTGCCCGCGTGCCTGCAAGCTACGCGACGGCCAGCGGGGCGTGTGCTTCGTGCGCGCTCGTCAAGGCGACGAGATCGTGCTCACGACGTACGGTCGGTCGAGTGGGTTCTGCGTCGACCCGATCGAGAAGAAGCCTCTGAACCACTTCCTTCCGGGTTCGGCGGTCTTCTCCTTCGGCACTGCGGGCTGCAACCTGGCGTGC
>DATAJN010000237.1:0-4000 GCA_036262105.1 Ilumatobacteraceae bacterium | reverse complement strand
CAAGGCGACGAGATCGTGCTCACGACGTACGGTCGGTCGAGTGGGTTCTGCGTCGACCCGATCGAGAAGAAGCCTCTGAACCACTTCCTTCCGGGTTCGGCGGTCTTCTCCTTCGGCACTGCGGGCTGCAACCTGGCGTGCCGGTTCTGCCAGAACTGGGACATCTCCAAGTCGAAGGAGATCGACACGCTCGCCGACGAGGCATCACCCGACACCATCGCCCGCACGGCGGCAGAGCTGGGTTGCCGGAGTGTGGCGTTCACGTACAACGATCCGACGATCTTCCTGGAATACGCGATCGATGTTGCCGATGCCTGCCACGAGGTCGGCGTCGCCGCCGTCGCCGTGACCGCCGGCTACATCTCTCCCGAACCGCGAGCCGACTTCTACGCCCACATTGACGCTGCGAACGTTGATCTCAAGGGCTTCACGGAACACTTCTACCGGCACACCTGCGGCGCCGAACTGGGTGCCGTGCTCGACACCCTCGAGTACCTGGCCGGGACCGACGTGTGGGTCGAGTTGACGACTCTGTTGATTCCCGGGCTCAATGACAGCGACGAGGAACTGCACGCCATGACGACTTGGGTCGTGGAGCATCTCGGGCGCGACGTGCCGATGCACTTCACCGCGTTCCATCCCGACTACCGCATGCTGGATCGCCCCCCGACACCGCCTGCAACACTGACCAGAGCACAGCGGATTGCCCGCGGCAACGGGGTGCGCTACGCGTACACCGGCAACGTCAGCGATGTCGACGGCGGCAGCACCTTCTGCCACAACTGCGGCGTGCGGGTGATCCAGCGCGATTGGTATGAGCTCGGCGAGTACCGGCTCGATGATTCCGGGTGTTGCCAGGCGTGTGGCACGACCATCCCCGGCGTCTTCAGCGGCCCGGCCGGCCACTGGGGCAGGCGCAGCCAACCTGTCGCGATGCGTCTCCGGTCAACTCGGGAGCGAACGACATGAGTGGCACCGCGTTCCGGGTGCGGCCGGCTGCCGTCGCCGGCACCTTCTACCCGAGCACACCGGCGGCGCTGCGCCAGGCGCTGCAGCACTCGTTCGACGCGGCCGCGCCCATTCCGCCGGGTGAGGCGCGTGTTCCCAAAGCGCTCGTGGTGCCTCACGCGGGTTACCGATACTCGGGATCGATCGCGGCCAGCGCCTATGCACGTCTCGGCGTGGCGCGCCATGCGGTGCGTCGGGTGGTGCTGGCCGGGCCGAGTCACCGTGTGTACCTGCGCGGGCTCGGGGTGTCGAGCGCCGATGCGTTCGAGACGCCGCTCGGTCTGGTTCGCGTCGACGCGGAGCTTCGCGAGAAGGTGTTGGGTCTGCCGGAGGTCCACATCGACGACGCGGCGCACGCCTATGAGCACAGCTTGGAGGTCCAGCTGCCGTTCCTGCAGACGTTGCTCGACGACTTCACGTTCCTGCCGCTGTCGGTCGGCGACGCCACGACCGACGAGGTCGCCGAGGTGCTCGAGGCCTGCTGGGGTGGCGCGGAGACGCTCGTGGTCGTGAGCACCGACTTGTCGCACTACCACCCGTACGCCGAGGCGATCGACCTCGACACACGCACCGCGGCGGCGATCGTCGACCTGCGGACAGGACAGATCAGCGACATGGCGGCGTGTGGCGCCCGTGCGCTACGTGGGCTGTTGACGGTCGCTGGTGAACGACAGCTCACCGTCGAGCAGCTCGATCTACGCAACTCCGCCGATACGGGCGGCGGTCGCGACAGGGTGGTGGGCTATGGCGCCTTCGCCGTCGCCTGAGATCCGCCTGAACACGGGAGAGGCCGAGTTGTTGCTCGACATCGCCGACGCGGCGATCATCGCCGGTCTTCGGGGTCGCCTGCCGCTCACCCCCGATCCGGCCGACCTACCGGCAGTGCTTCAGGCGCGCGTGGGGTCGTTCGTGACTCTCACCGTCCGCGGCGAACTGAACGGATGCATCGGCTCGATCCAAGGTTTGGATCCACTCGGCGTGTCGGTCGCACGTCACGCCTGGGCCGCCGCGTTCTCAGATCCCCGGCTTCCTGCGCTGTGCCGCAGCGACTACGAGCACCTCACCATCGACGTGTCGGTCCTGTCGCGATTGGCCCAGATCCCGGTCAGCTCACGCCGCGAACTGCTCGCTGACCTCCGGTTTGGAATCGACGGCCTGGTGATCGAGGCAGGCCGCCACCGGGCAGTGTTCCTCCCTGCCGTCTGGGATGCGCTGCCGGACCCCACGGAGTTCCTCGACCATCTGTATGCGAAGGCCGGTCTCGTGCCCGGTTCATGGCCAGATCGCATGCAGGCGTTCCGGTTCACAGCGCAGAAAGTCCGCCGAAGTGCGGACCGAGCAATCGGCTCTCCCTCGGCCGCGTGACATCAACGGGCGCGAGCAATCGCCTCAGTTGCTGATCACCACGGGGATCGCCCCGAACTCGCCGGGGTCGGTCTCCAGCCCTGCATCGCCGCGCACCATCAGCACCACGACGTCGCCCGGTGAGGCACTGCTCAGATCGAGCGACACGCTGTAGGGCATGGCGGCGCCGAGGTTGCCGGCCATCGTCACCTCTTTGGCGAGTTCGGGATCGGGCCGGCCGGCGACGAAAGCACTGACCACCACGGTCGCCTCGAACCCACGCGCCGCACCCTCGACGGTCAGCGGACCGGCAGGGACGAGAGCCCTCGACTCGGGCACCGTGATCGTGGCCTGGTCGCTCACCGCGGCGAGCACGAACCAGCCATCGGACGGGCCGAGCTGGCGCAACTGCAACATGCTGCGCGCCTCGCCAATAGCAGCGCCGTCAACCGACGCGAACACGTCGATCTCGCCACTGCGCTGATCGCCTGCTCGAAACTCACCGAGCACCGGCCCGTCACCGAACACCTTCGCGACGAAGTCGGCCGCTGCTGCTTCAGGGGCGTCGAACACGACGTCGGATGCCGGCCAGATGGCCTGCTGCTCGACCTGCGCCGGTGTGGTGGTGGGCGCCAACTGGGTGGTGGTCGCCGCTGGTTGGGTCGTGGTGACCGCTGGTTGGGTCGTGGTGACCGCCGGTGAGGTCGTGGTGACCGCCGGCTCGCTCGTGGTGGCATCACCACCGGACTGGTCGGTGCCACAGGCGGCGAACAGTGCGGCGGTGACGAGCAAGGCGAACATTCCGTTGCGTTGCATGGCGCCTCCCAGTAAGACCTTCTGTCTTCAATGGTGCGCCGCGGCCGCCCACGGACAAGAGCACAACGTCCTGCCCCGAGATCGCTCTGCCACTGGAGACTTTCAGCCCTGGCGCCACTTTGACACCGGGTGGACGATGTTGTCCGATGACGAGCTTCGAGGACCGGAGGAAGCGATGACGGCCAAGACTGAACGTCAACGTCTGACTGTGCAAGACGCGTTCTGGTTGGAGATGGATCGGCCCACCAATTTGATGGTGGTCGACTCCTTGGTCTGGACGGCCACGCCGATTGACTGGAAGCGCTTCAACACCGTCGTCCGCGAGCGACTGTGGGAGCGCTACCGCGTCTTTCGAAGCGTCGTCGTGCGCGATGACAACGGCCTGTGGTACTGGGAAGATCGACACGGGCGAGACTTCAAGTCGCACATCGCCCACGTCGTGCTCCCGGAGCCGGGTGGCGATGCCGAGCTGCAGGACTTGATCGCGTCACAGCGGACCGTACCGCTCGATCGGGCTGAGCCGCTGTGGCGAATGTTCTGCGTCGATGGGTTCAAGGGGGGCAGCGCTGTCGTCATCCGCACACACCACGCCATTGCCGACGGAATCCGCATGATGCAGCTGGCGATGAGCCTCTTCGACGCCACCGCGGAAGGCGGGGCGATTCTCGCCCCGGCCGTGCACCTGCACGCGGCCACGGAGCATGAGCCAGGTCAGCCCATCGGCAAGCAACTCCGAGCCGGCGCGGCGTCGATGGCGAGGGAGCTGACCGAGGTGACGAACGACGTCGCCGGCCGCGTCGGCGATGCGGTCAACGATCCGCTCGGCGCGCCG
>DATAJN010000236.1:0-10526 GCA_036262105.1 Ilumatobacteraceae bacterium | reverse complement strand
GCGTACAGCACGCCGCCTATGGCGAAGGTGATGGAGTATCGCCCCTGCCAGATCGACCCGACTTGCCGGTGGATGATCACGTCGACGATCGCCGGTAGCGCCAACGCGGCGATCGCCCATCGAACGTGCCACCACCGGTCGGGCGAACGTGTGAACACCCACCATGCCGCAAACGCCAACGTCGCCACCCAGATCAGTTGAGCGATGACCGGTGCGAAGAACTCGTTCCACCCGAGCGCACCGATCGCCTGGTGAACCATCAACGGGATTCGGCTCAGCGATCGTCCAACCGTGGTGGCAGCCGTCCTCGTGTCGGCGGTCCGCCGATCGTCGAAGACGAATCCAGTCCAACGGTTCCAGGCGACCGAGGCCGCGGCCACGATGGCGAACGGAGCAGCGAGCATCGTCAGCGTCCGCCTGGTGATGGGACGAGTGACAGTGGGCGCGACGACGAGCGCGACGACAACGACGTCGATCACGGCCGCGGGCCGCAGTAGGAGACAGGTCGCGAGCGGCACGGTGACGCGGCTCAGCGGTTCATCGAGCGATTCGTGGAAGCGGCCAACCGCCTCGACGAGGGCGACGACAACCAGTGCTATCTCGACTCCGCTCGTGCCGACGACACCGATCAAGAACCACGCTGAAGGGGTGAGCGCGGCAATGAGCCACGCGCTTGCACCGAATCGCCGGCTGCGGGCCACGGCATAGCCGAGGATGATCGCGCACAGCACGACGCTCGCCATGCGGTATCCGAGAACGCTGCTGTCGGCGGACAAGACGCGGGCGATCGAACCCACCACCGCGTAGTACCAAGGTGGAACCGTGCCCGCAGACGTGGCGACGGCCTTGGTCCCGGTGCCGGTCGCGGGAACTGCGCAGGCAGCTGTGATCGTCTCGTTGTGTCGAAAGCAGGACGGATCGCCGGAGCCGAGCGGAGCGGGAACGGTGACCTGTCGATACCCCGGCTCGAGGCCCTCGACGGGCTTGCCGAGAAGATCGTCGTGGGCGACAGCGGCGGCGCGCAACACATGGGCAGGCTCGTCGGGACCTCCATATCGGCCGATGGCGAACGCCCAGGTGCAGCCGATGATCACGAAGGCTGCCGTCGCTGATAGCGCTGCGAGGTTGCGATGGTTGTGGCTCACCGATCAGTTCGCTTCGATAGTGTCGTGGCCGTGGTGGAATCGATCGAGTCGAAGCGGCGATCACGCCTCGTGCGGATCGGCTCGACGGTCGGCGTTGTGGTCGCGGCAACCCTCGTGGTGTGGGGCTTCTCTCGAGCCAACGACGACCGATCACCCGACTCCGACACGCCGCCGACCATCGGAGTCATCCAGAACCCCGCAGTCGTGCTGACCACGCAGGGCACAGCCGCGATTCCCTCGGGATCTGCGCCTGCCACCGCAGATGTGCCCTCGGTTCCTACTGGCACGGCCGATGTCGCCTTCCCACCAGTGTCGACCAAGATCCTGGTGCCGTGATCATCGGCTGAACGCTAATTCGCCGTCGTCAGATGGCGATGGTGGATCGAGCGCCGATGGTGTAGCATTGCCGCTGCGAGTGAGGTTTGGCTCGCTGCGCGTGCTCTGGACCCTGGTTGCGCCTCGCACCGGAGGAGTTCCACGTGATCACCAGGGATCCCGAATCACCGCCCTCGTCACGCTTGACCGTCCGCGAAAAGGCCCGAGGGCATGGGCTGCAGATCGCCTCGGGGATCGGATTTGTCGTCGCCGGAGGCCTTCTCGCCTACGGCATGGCGCAAGCGAATGAACCACATCCTCCCGGCTCGGACACTCCGCCGGCGATCGCTGTGGTCGAAGCGCCGTCACCTGTGCAGACGACTCACCCCGTCGCCCAGGGATCGGTGCCCGACGTCAACCTGATATCGACGGACACGGTCGACATCGCCTTGCCACCCGTGCCGCCGCCCACCACGGTCGCGCCCTAGTACTCAGCCGACGAGCCGATCCTGCTTGTCCTTCTTGGCGGCCTTCGCTGCCTTCTTCCACTCGCGTACCTTGCCGAGCGAGGTTGCGTCGGTGATGTCGGCCACGCTGCGCGGAGTGTCGTCGCCGAACTTGCCCGCGGCGTCCTGCCACCCCTTGGGACGCACGTCGAACCGCTTGCCGAGGATCGCCACGAAGATCTTCGCCTTCTCCTCGCCGTAACCCGGCAGCGTGCGCAGGCGGTGGTACAACTCGTCGCCGCTCGTCACGCCGGCCCACACTCCTTCACCCCGGCCGCCAAAGCGATCGACGAGGGCGGCGCACACATCGTGGATCCGCCGACCCATCGAAGCCGGGAAGCGGTGGATCGCCGGCCGCTGGCAGCACACGGCGACGAACGCTTCCTGATCCATGGCCGCGATCTTCGACGCATCGAGGTGGCCGAGACGGGCCCGCAAAGTTGCCGGCCCAGCGAAGGCCCATTCCATGGGTACCTGCTGATCGAGCAGCATGCCGATCAGCACGGCCGTGCCGTCGGAGTTGAGCAACTGATCGGCGTCGGCGTCGCCGGTGATGAACATGGTTCCGGTCATGAGCCAACGCTAGTGAGCCGGTCGAGCGATCAACGATGCGCGGACGGTCGGGCCGGCACCTGATGTGCTCTGATTGCCGGGTGCTCGTCGTCGTGATCGTCACCTTCTCGGCAGAGGCGACCATGCTCGATGCCTGCGTCGCCTCCGTGCGCGCCGCCGGCCACGTCGACCACATCATCGTCGTCGACAACGGCGGCGGAGCCGTCGTCGATGCCGGTGTCGAGCTGATCAGACCGCCGCGCAACCTCGGCTTCGGTGGAGGCGCAAACGTCGGGTTTCGGCGCGCCGCCGAGCTCGGCGCGTCGGAAGTAGCGTTGCTCAACGACGACGTCGAGGTCGACGCAGGTTGGCTCGAACCGTTGGTGGCTGCCTTGGCCACCGACGACACGCTCGGAGCCGTGCAGCCCAAGTTGCTGATGGCCGGCGCCGAGCCGCCACGTGTCAACAGCGTTGGCGTCGGCATCGATGCTGCCGGCGCCGGCGGTGACATCGGCTTCGGTGAACTCGACGGACCGGCATTCGCGCAGGATCGGGCGATCGAGTCGTTCACCGGCGGTGCCGTGTTGTTCCGCTCGCGGTTCCTCGACGCAACGCATGGCTTCGACGAGTCGTACTTCCTCTACTACGAAGACGCCGACCTTGCCAAACGTGGCGCCGAGCTGGGCTGGACCTACCGCTGCGTGCCGGCGAGCATCGTGCGCCACCGGGTCAGCGCGTCTGCCGCGCAGCTCGGTGACCGCACCAGATACCTGCAAGAGCGAAATCGGTTGCGCTTCGTGTTCCGTTACGGCGATGCCGGCATGATCCGACGCGCGCTGTGGTTGTCGCTGCGCCGCGTTCGCTGGCGCCCGCGATGGGCACACGTTCGCGCCCTTGCAACGGGTGTTGCGCTCGCGCCAGGTGCCTTGGTGGCCCGCCGCGCCGCACACCGGCGCTGAATCTCAGCCGCTCGCATCGCGTTCAAGCAAGCACTCTGCGTGGCTGACGCTTCAAGAGTTCCTCAGTTGTTTGACGCAGCGTCCCCACCTCCGCCCTAGGTCCCTCAAGTAAGGGCGGGTTGCTCTCCGATACCCAGAGTGACGGGACGACGCTGGTGAGTGAGATCACCTGATGATGGGTCATGGAAGGCCGAGGGATGAAGAAGTCGCACGAAAACCAAAGTCGCCGATCGAGGTTTCTCGGCGCTGGACTTGGCGTCGTCGCCGCGACCTTCCTCGCTTCAACCGCCTACGCCGCAAGCCCATCACCCAGCTACATCCCGCCGACCGCCGACTGGCTCACCACCGTCAACTACTACCGAACGATGTCCGGCGTCAGCCCAGTGGTCGAGGACCCGGCGATGTCAGCCGGTGCCGCGCTGCACTCCTGCTACATGCTCTACAACGGCATCGCCCACGACGAGGTCCCGGGCCTCACCGGCTACACACCAGAGGGCGACGCAGCAGGCAACAGCGGCAACGTTGCCGTATCCAGCGCGATCAACACCAGCGCTCGCAGCCACGTCGAACTGTGGATGACCGGCCCGTTCCACGCCATCGGCGTGCTGCGCCCGAACCTGCGCTCGTCGGGCTTTGGGCGCTGCGACCTCACCGACACACCGACCTGGCACTCGGGAGCGACGCTCGACGTGCTTCGCGGACTCGGCTCGACGCCACGACCGTCGAACCCGATCTTGTTCCCCGGCGATGGAACTACCACGAACCTCGATCATTTCGTCGTCGAATCACCCAATCCGTTGACCTACTGCAACTGGACCGGCAACGCCGGCCTGCCGATCATCGCCATGATGCCGGAGGCGGCCACCAATGCCAGCGCCACTCTGGTTGGCCCGAACGGACCGATCCAGGTGTGCGTGCTCTCGGCGGCCAACACCAGTGGCGTCGCCCAGCAGATCTTGCAGGGTGACAACGCGGTGATCATCGTGCCTCGCACGGTGCTTCCGCAGGGCGCCTTCAGCGTCAGCGCCAGCACGAACGCTCGCACGGTCAACTGGACATTCAACGTCGACTCTGCGGCTGCCCTCGGGGTCGGTCCCGCTCCTGTCGCCGAGCCGTCGGCTCCGGCAACTGGATTTGCACCGCTCCCACCGGCTCGCATCGTCGACACCCGCACTGCGACCGGTGCCACGCGGCTGGGCGCTCAGAGCACCGTCAGGATCCAGATCACTCGCCAGGGTGGCGTACCGACCGATGCGAAGGCAGTGCTGGCCAACGCAACCGTCACACAACCTTCGGGGCCCGGCTTCCTCACGCTGTGGAACTGCTCGGATACTCGACCGGAAGTGTCGACCTTGAACTATTCGACCGACCAGACCGTCGCCAACACCGCGACCATCCCGCTCGACTCGACCGGCGGCCTGTGCGCATTCAGCAGCGTCTCGGCCGACCTCGTGATCGACATCGGCGGCTACTACTCGTCATCGGCCACCGGACGGTACCAACCGCTTTCGCCGAGGCGCTTGATGGACAGCCGTGAGGGGATCGGCACTGCGTCGCGGCTGACAGGCGGCCACACCGTCGAGTTGTCGGTGGCCGGCGTCGCCGGCATCCCGGCGAACGCCAGTGCAGTCGCCCTCAACGTCACCGGCATCCTCCCGTCAACCGATGGCTTCGTCACAGCATTTCCCTGCGGCGCGATGCCGTCGACTTCGAGTCTCAACCCGACTGTCGGACGGATCACGCCGAACCTGGTGATGGCGCAGATGTCGAGCAAGGGCGCCGTGTGCTTGTTCACCAACGCCGATGTCGACCTCGTGGTCGACGCCGTCGGATTCGTCTCGCCGACGACTACGAACCGGTTCACGCCGAGCACGCCGTTCCGGTTCACCGACACTCGCGACACCAGCCGCCTCGAGGTCAACGCCGGCCAAAGCGGCATGCGCATGGCTCAGGGACAGATCCTCACCATCCAGATGGCCGGGGCACGTGGCATTCCGTCGAACGCCAAGGCGATCTCGGCCAACCTCACCGCAGTCG
This sequence comes from Ilumatobacteraceae bacterium, assembly GCA_036262105.1. Classification (GTDB taxonomy): domain Bacteria; phylum Actinomycetota; class Acidimicrobiia; order Acidimicrobiales; family Ilumatobacteraceae; genus JAENVT01. The sequence goes on along the minus strand of DATAJN010000236.1, from coordinate 5,012 downwards.
ACGCAGTCGGCGGCGGGTTCTTGACGGCCTTCCCGTGCGGCGACGTGCCAACGGCATCGAACGTGAACTTCGAGTTCGCCTCGCCGGTCGCCAACGCCGCCGAGCTTTCCCTGTCGGCATCGGGCGCGCTCTGCGTCTACACGTCGACGTCGGCTCAAGTCATCATCGACGTCAACGGTTGGTGGAGCTGACCCGCGGCTAGTAATTGTCCGACCGCTCATCGTGGCGAAGGGTCGACGGCGGTGTAGCCTTCACGAGAGAGCTAGAGCTAGATCTCGCTCTCTGCGTCGCTCTGATCCCTGGTTGCGCTCCTGTCTTCAAGGAGGTCAACCGGTGAGCCGCACATCCAAGTCGGGACCTTTGGCTGTCCGATGCCCAACTTGATGGCCGACCTTAGCTAGCCAGGCCAGTCGGACTGGGGGAGCCAACACCATGCGCGCAAACATGCGATGGACAACGGTCAAGGGTGTCGCGGTCGTGGTTGGCCTCTTCGCGACTGGGTTTGGTGTCGTCACCGCGGTTCTTTCAGCCGAGACGAGCGCGGCGCCGCTTCCTGCGTTCATCCCACCCACGGCTGGTTGGCTGACGACGGTGAACTACTACCGCGAGATGGCCGGGGTGGCGCCAGTAGCAGAGGACCCGGCAATGTCGTCCGGAGCCGCGGCGCACTCCTGCTACATGCTGCAGAACGGCGTCGCCCATGACGAGGATCCGAGCCTTCCCGGTTACACCCCGGAAGGCGACGCCGCCGGGAGAAATGGCGATGTGGCCGTGTCGAGTGTGATCAACACCAGCGAACGTAGCCACCTGGAACTGTGGATGTCCGGCCCGTTTCATGCGATCGGTGTGATCAGGCCCAATCTCCGCTCGACCGGATTCGGCAAGTGCGACCGTGACTCGACGCCCACCCCTTGGCACTCCGCGGCAACGCTCGACGTGATCCGCGGACTGGACACCTCCGCGCCGCGACCTTCGGAGCCGATCCTGTTCCCCGGCAATGGCACGACCACCAACTTGTACCGATTCGTGACCGAGTCACCGGATCCCCTGTCGTTCTGCGGATGGACGGGTCCCGCGGGGCTGCCGATCATCGCCCTGATGCCTGAAACGGCAACCAACCCCGGCGCCGCTCTCAATGGTCCGAACGGGCCGATCGAGGTCTGCGTGCTGTCGGCGGCCAACACGACCGGGGCCGCTCAGCAGATCTTGGCGGGCGACAACGCTGTCGTCGTCGTGCCCCGCGTCGTGCTCGACACTGGGGCGTACACCGTCGACGTTGCCACCACGGCGCGAAACGTCCCCTGGAGCTTCAGGGTCGATCCGTCTGCTGCGATCGGTCTCGCCCCGGTTCCAGTTGCCAAGGCAACGGCTTCGCCCAGCGGCTACACGCCACTGGCTCCGGCGCGAATCGTGGACACCCGAATCGCCCTGGGCAGCACACTGCTGCTTGCTCAGACCCCGAGGCGCATCCAGATCACCGGCACCGGCGGTGTACCAGCATCCGCCAGTGCAGTTCAACTGAACGTCACCGTGACCGGCCCGACCGGATCGGGGTTCCTCACCGTGTGGAACTCCTGTACGACTCCTCGACCAGAGGTCTCGACGGTGAACTTTGCGAAAGACGCAGTCGTGGCCAATGCCGCAACGATCCCGTTGGCCAGCGATGGGTCGCTCTGCATCTTCAGCAACGTCTCGACCGACGTGGTGATCGGAGTCAGCGGCTACTTCTCGACGACAGGAGCAGGGCGCTTCACGCCGGTCAAGCCTGTGCGACTCATGGATAGTCGCGGCGGCCTCGGAACTCCGGCGCGCCTCGTCGGTGGGCAGACGGTCGAGTTGTCGGTCGTCGGCGGAAGTTCCGGCATACCAACGACTACCAGCGCCGTCGCCCTGAACGTGACCGGCATCCTGCCATCGGCCGATGGGTTCATCACGGTCTTCCCATGTGGTGCGTTACCGGGAACTTCGAGCCTGAACCCGTCGATCGGGCGGGTGACGCCAAATCTGGTCATGGCGCGGATTTCGTCGAGAGGCACGGTGTGCTTCTTCAGCAACACCGATGTCGATCTGGTGGTCGACATCGTTGGTTACATCTCGCCGACGGCCGCGAACCAGTTCACGCCGAGCGTCCCGTTCCGATTCACCGACACACGTGACTTCTTCCGAACCGAGGTCAATGCGGGTCAAAACGGGTTCCCGCTGGCGCCGAGCCAGACGTTGGTGGTGCAGATGGCCGGAGTACGCGGGGTACCCTCGAGTGCCAAGGCGATCTCGGCCAACATCACCGTTGTCGAGGCCGCTGCCGCGGGGTTCGTAACCGCATTCCCGTGCGGCGGGGCCATCCCCACCGCATCCAACGTCAACTATGGAATCGGCGTGGCGATTGCCAACGCAGCCGAACTGCCGTTGTCGGCGTCGGGCACGATCTGCGTCTACTCGTCAGCGTCCACGCAGGTGATCATCGACGTCAACGGCTGGTGGGGCTGACTCAAACGAGATACGGGTCGACTGCTTCGGGGTCGACGTCATAGCGCTTCATGGCCGCCTCGATCTGATCGGCAGCGATCTCGCCCGCCGCATGCAGTGCCGAGAGCACACCGACTACCACGTGACCGAGGTCGATCTCGAAGAACCGGCGCAGTGACTCACGGGTGTCGGAGCGACCCATGCCGTCAGTACCGAGCGGCACGAAGGTGCGTCCCGGCAGGAAGCGGGCGATCTGTTCGGGAACGATCTTCATGAAGTCGGTCACCGCCACGATCGGTCCGGGTGCATCGGCAAGGAGCTGGGCAACCTCGGCAACCCGCGGCTCTTGACTGGGGTGAAGGCGGTTCCAACGCTCGACTTCGAGCGCGTTCTCGCGCAGCCGCTTGTAGGAAGTCGCCGACCACAGTTCGACCCCCACGTCGAAGTGCTCGGCGAGCTCTGCCGCAGCCTGGCGGGCCGCCCCCTGAGCTGAGCCGGAGAACAACAACGTGGCCCGAGTCGACGGGCCCTCTGGCGCCGGTGACCATCGATACAGACCGCGCATGATCGCCGCGCGCAACGCCGCCGGGTCACCTTCGGGCATGGCCGGCATGGCGTAGTTCTCGTTGTACAAGGTGATGTAGTAGAAGACGTCGGGGTCTTCGCCACCATTGGCGCCGTACATGCGTTGCAGGCCTTCCTGCACGATGGCGGCCACCTCGAAGGCGAAGGCGGGGTCGTAGGCCTGACATGGCGGCACCGTCGATGCGTGCACCAGTGAATGTCCGTCTTGGTGCTGTAGGCCCTCACCCATCAACGTCGTGCGGCCGGCGGTTGCCCCGAGCAGGAAGCCCCGGGTGCGCGCATCGGCTGCCTGCCAGATGAGATCGCCGACGCGCTGGAAGCCGAACATCGAATAGAACGTGTAGAACGGCACGACCGGTATGCCACGAGTGGCGTAGGCGGTGCCGGCAGCGATGAAGCTGGCCGTCGACCCGGCCTCGGTGATGCCCTCTTCGAGGATCTGACCATTGGCCGCTTCCGCGTAGCTGAGCAGCATCTCGTGATCGACGGGCTCGTACTTCTGCCCCTGCGAGGCGTAGATCTTCAGCTCGCGGAACAACGAGTCCATACCGAAGGTGCGGGCCTCGTCGGGGATGATCGGCACGACCCGGTGGCCGAACTTCTCATCGCGAGCGAGCCCGCGCAACAGCCGCGTGAAGCCCATCGTCGTGCTGACTGCCTGTGTGCCGGAACCGGTGAGCAACTCGGCGAAGGCGCCTTCGTTGGGTAGCTCCAACGGCTTGCGAGCGCGCACCAACCGCTTCGGGATCGAACCACCGAGGGCCTTGCGGCGCTCCATCATGTACTGGTACTCGATGGAGTCTTGCGCCGGGCGGAAGTACGGGGGGAGGTCTCCATCGAACGCCGACTCGGGGATCTCGTCTTGCATGTGCAAGCGGTCGCGCAGCACGAGCAGCTGAGCTCTCGTCATCTTCTTGATCTGGTGGGTGGCGTTACGACCCTCGATGTCGGGCCCGAGCGTCCATCCCTTGATCGTCTTGCACAGGATCGCAGTCGGCGCGCCGGTGCCGAGGTTCTCGGTAGCGGCCTTGTAGGCCGCGTACAGCTTGTGGTAATCGTGCCCACCGCGGGGCAGGCTGACGAGATCCTGATCGCTCAGGTGGGCGACCATTTGGCGCAGCCGCGGGTCGGGCCCGAAGAAGTCGTCGCGGATGTAGGCGCCGTTCTCGACGCTGTACCGCTGGAACTGCCCGTCGACAGTGTTGTTCAGTTGGTTGAGCAACACGCCGTCGTTGTCGTTGGCCAGCAGCTCATCCCACTTCGACCCGTGGATGACCTTGATGACGTTCCACCCGGAGCCGCGGAACACCGCCTCGAGCTCTTGGATCACCTTGCCGTTGCCGCGAACCGGGCCGTCGAGGCGCTGCAGGTTGCAGTTGACGACGAAGATCAAGTTGTCGAGTCGCTCCCGGCTGGCCAGCGACAGCGCGCCCAGAGTTTCGGGTTCGTCGCATTCGCCATCGCCGAGGAACGCCCAGATGCGGCTGGCGCTGGTGTCGTCGAGCTCGCGGTTCTGGAGGTAGCGGTTGAACCGCGCCTGATACAGCGCGGCGAGCGGGCCGAGGCCCATGCTCACCGTGGGGTACTCCCAGAAGTCGGGCATCAATCGCGGGTGCGGATAGCTCGACAGCCCCCGTCCCTCACGGCCGATCTCGCGGCGGAAGTGATCGAGATCGTCGTCGGTAAGCCGTCCTTCCATGAACGCGCGGGCATACACACCGGGTGCGGCATGGCCCTGGAAGTAGACATGGTCGCCCGGAAGGCCGTCATCCTTGCCACGGAAGAAGTGGTTGAACCCGATCTCGTAGAGGCTGGCCGAGCTGGCGAACGTCGAGAGGTGTCCACCGATCCCGTCGGCGTGTTTGTTGGCCCTCACCACCATCGCCGCGGCATTCCAACGGATGAAGGCGCGGATGCGGCGCTCGATGTACTCGTCGCCGGGAAACCACGGCTCCTGCTCG
>DATAJN010000235.1:0-11949 GCA_036262105.1 Ilumatobacteraceae bacterium | reverse complement strand
TCGATCTGGCCCCAGGTGTCGACATCGAGTCGGTCAGGACACTCACCGACGCCGAAGTGTCATTTCCCCATGATTCGCACGAGGGCCACTAACCGGTCACGGTCTCATGGTCAGTGCTTGGCAACCTTGCCCTTCACCTTGTCGACCAGGTCCTCGGCCTTGTCCTTGACGCCCTCCAAGAACTCCTTGACGTCGCCGGCCTTCTCGTCGGCCTTTCCTTTCTTCTTCAGATCCTCGTTGTGCGTGAGGTCACCCACGGCCTGCTTCACTTTGCCCTTGACCTGATCCTTGTTGTCCATGACAACTCCCTTCTCTAAGTCGGGTCGGACTTCACGTGGCGGATTCCGCGCTCCCGTCTCGGGGCGAGACCTCGCGTGCCACACGGATCATCATCTCGCGCTCATCTCGTTTCCGGAAGAGACCAACGTCCCTCCCCGTATCATGCTCATCGTCGGTCATCGTGCTTCTCCTGCGCTGACGACACTCCGAGACGACAGGGGTCCACGACGATGAACGACGAGCAACAATCGGGGGTCGGGTTCTTCCGTGGCCTGTTGGCTGTTCTGCGCGGAATAGCCCATGCAGTCGGCACGGTGGTCGGCCTGTTCGGACGCGGCCTGGCGGCGGTCACACGTCGCTCACGACACAAGACGGGCGACGGAACTCGGGAGAACTGACCGAGCGTTGCCGCCATCTTGGCCACGAGTCCGGGATATCGATGAGTGATGCCGGTGCGAACGAATATAGGCGAGGGACCTTTGCCTCTGTTGCTGTGACATGGGTCCGGCCGACGATCAGCTCGTACGGGGAGATCATCGATCGGTACAAAGGGGTCAGCATGGCAGACATCCACTCCTCACACATCGACTACAGCGCGCTGCCTCAGCACGTCCGCAACTTCCGGCCGGGCTGCCCGGGTTGCACGCCTGATAAGACGACTGCCGAGGGGGCGCGTCCGTGCAGCTACTACGACTGCCCCGGACTACCCGCAGAACTTCAAGTCACCTGCAACCTCTGCATGTACGACTTCTCGGTCCACGACGGACAGCTCAAGTGCGACCACAACACGTGCGAGACGGCACGCCGATTGCAGGCGAACGTCGAGACCTATCGGACGTGGGTCCAACTGCTCAAGGACGAGGCAGCAGTCCGGAACGCGTAGCCGGCAGTGCTCATCAGCGCGAGATCGGCAGGCGGACGCGAGCGGTGGTCCGACCGGGGATCGAGTCGAAGGTGATCTCGCCGCCATGGCGTTCGACCACGATGCGACGGGAGATGTCGAGTCCCAGCCCGGTGCCCTTGCCGACATCCTTCGTGGTGAAGAACGGTTCGAACACCCGTGACTGCACGTCGGGGCCGATTCCGTGGCCACTGTCGATGATGGCCACGACGATGGCATCGCCGTCCTGGCTCGTCTCCAACCGCAGCGTTCCGTGGCTCTCCATGGCATCGATGGCGTTGTCGATGAGGTTGGTCCAGACCTGATTCAGTTCGGCGGCGTACGCCTCGATCTGCGGGAGGTCCGAACCGAACGCACGCTCCACCTCGATGCCGGCGAGCTTCGGTGCGAGCATCACGAGCGTGCTCTCGATTCCGTCGTGGATATCGGCGTGTTGGAGCGAGGCCCGATCCATTTGCGAGTACGACTTCACGGCCTCGACGAGATGTGAGATGCGGTTGGTCGTGTCGGTCAGCTCCGACAACAATTCGAACGCGCTGATCGTGGACGACACCCATCGCAATGCCGGCGCGAGCGCAGCCTGACCGACCACGGATTCGCATGCCTCGAACCATTCTCGATCGGCACCGACCGTGGCGAATTCGGGAGCCAGCTGCCATGCGCTGTCGACCCCTCGCGCCTCGAGCCAAGTCCCGATCACCTCTTCGCGATCCATCGCGGCGACCGCGCCATCTTCGGCAACCGACCGCTCGGTGAGCTGCCGGCGAAGCCGATCCAGCGCTACGTACTGATCCGCCGAGATCGTCCGCTCGGCCAGGCTGACGAGCGACGACAGCATCGCGTCGCAGACGTTCCCGAGCGACTCGACTGCACGTAGCGACGCGGCAGCCGGGTTGTTGATCTCATGGGCCAACCCCGCGGCGAGCGTGCCCAGGGCGACCAACGACTCGCGTTGTCGTGCGGTCGCCTCGATCGCCCGAACGGTCTGGTACAGACCGAGGATCATGTGCTTGCCGAACGGGAACCACTCTCCGACGAGCCGGCCGAGATCCTCCGATGGCACCGTGAAGGCGCGACCATCGGTCGCCGCAATTCCGGTCGCGCGATAGCCGGCGCTGCTGCTGGCCTCGCCCCAGGCGCGTAGCCCCCCGGCCCATTGACCGGGGGTGCTCATCGTGGCCAGCAGGATCGTCTCGGTCGCGCTGTTGCGAACGAGTTCGACCCGACCGTCGAGCAGGATCCACAACAGGTCTGCTGGCTCGCCTTCCCTGAACAGCTCGTCGCCTTGCCGGAAGCGGACCTCCTGGCCGGCGGCCAACAAGCCCGCCAATTGTTGTTCGTTCAGGTCGGTGGTGAGGAACGTCGAGCGCAGGTCGTCGGCCAGCATCAAACCGTCTCCAGGTAGAGATGCACCAGGCTGACGGCACTCGATCCCTCGCCAACCGCCGACGCCACGCGCTTCATCGACGAGAGACGAACATCACCGACGGCAAATACGCCGGGACGGCTGGTCTCCAGGAGGAATGGAGGACGCCGCAATGGCCAGCACGGCCCGTTGCCGTCGAGGTGGGCGACATCTGGGCCGGTGAGGACGAAGCCCTTGCCATCTCGGGCGATCGAATCGCCGAGCCAATCGGTGCGCGGAAACGCACCGATGAACGCGTACAGCCAGTTCGATGTGACTTGCTCCTGTTCGCCCGTGAGGCGATTCGTGAGCATGAGCCATTCCAGGTGATTGTCGCCGCCACCAGAGGCGATCTCTGTGTGCACGCGAACTTCGATGTTCTCGGCGGCATGAATTCGCGCCACCAGGTACTGCGACATTGATGTCTCGACTGCGTCTCCGCGAACCAGCAGCACGACGCGACGGGCGTAGCGTGCCAGGTTGAGCGCGGCTTGCCCGGCCGAGTTCGCGGCGCCGACGATGTAGACATCGTCGCCCTTGGTGTTCGGTGCATCGCCCGCAGACGCACCGTAGAACACGCCTCGGCCGGTCAGGTCGGCGAGGCCGGGCGCTTCGAGCAAGCGGTACGAGACGCCCGTTGCCACCACCACCGCTCGCGCTTCGATCTCGCTGCCGTCATCGAAACGCACCCCGTGTACATTGCCACGTTGCTCGAGCGCCTCGACGTTGCGGGCCAGAACCATCTCGGCACCGAGTCTGCGGGCTTGTGTGACCGCTCGATGCGACAGGTCCGCACCGCTCAGGCCGTTGGGAAAGCCGAGGTAGTTCTCGATGCGGGCGCTCTGCGCCGCCTGCCCACCCGGTGCCTCGCGCTCGATGACAGCGGTTCGCAAGCCTTCGGAAGCGCCGTACACAGCCGCGGCCAAACCGGCCGGTCCGGCGCCGATGACCACGAGGTCGTAGAGCGTGGACTCCGCGCTGGTCCGCAGTCCGAGCGCGTCCGCGATCTCGCGCGGGCCTGCGCCATGAAGCACAGTGCCGTCGGAAAGCACCACCATCGGAAGCGCTTGATCGGCCCCACCGAACAGCGTCTGCAGCCGACGTGCCTCGGCATCACGCTCGAGCTCGAGCCATTGGTACTGCACGTGGTTTCGAGCGAGGAACATCTTGGTCTCATAGCTGCGCTCCGACCACCTGTTGCCCACCACGCGGACGCCGTCGAAGCGGTACGTGTTGGCCAACTCCCAGTCGCTGAGCAGGTCGTCGATGATCGGGAACAGCCGCTCCTCGGGAGGTGCCCATGGCTTCATCAGGTAGTGGTCGAGGCCGATGTCGTTGATCGCCTTGATCGCCACGTCGGTGTCGGCATATGCGGTGAGCAGCACGAGCTTGGCCCCGGGTGCCGGTACCTTGGAACGGCCGAGCAGCTCGATGCCGGTCATCTCCGGCATGCGATGGTCCGACACGATGAGCGCCACCGGCTGGTCGCGACGGGCGAACTCTTCCAGTGAGCCCAGTGCCTCGGCGCCCGATGTCGACCGCGCGAGCCGGTACCGATCGCCGTAGCGGGAGCGCAGATCTCGCGTGATTGCCTGCGAGACGGCGGGGTCGTCGTCAACGGTAACGATGATCGCTCTTGCCAACGTGGCCCCCCGGTGATCGGACGCCTCGCAACCGGAGGACGTGCGACGATGTTAGAACGCCGGCTGTGGATCAGACGCAGAGGGAGGACCCCGACGCGGCGGCGACATCCAAGCCGCGACTGCGACCAACCACCTAGGCTGACGGCGCATGACGGAGGAGGCCGGAGTCGAAGGCAATGCCCGGGTGACGGGCGTGTTGGGCGCGGTGCTCCTCGTCGCTCTGGCCGTCGAAGGCGTGACCGTGCTGAGCGTTCGGGAGATGTTCACTCTGCACGTCTTCGTGGGTCTGTTCGTCATCCCTGTGGTGTGCCTCAAGCTGGCCACCACCGGGTACCGGTTCTTCCACTACTACCGCGGCACGGCTGCCTATCGTCGGAAGGGGCCACCTCATCCCGTACTGCGCATCTCCGCACCCGTTCTGATATTGGCAACCGTCACGCTCCTTGCTACCGGCATCGTGATGCTGGCTGTGGGCCCGCAACACTCCGACACCTGGCTCACCATTCATCAGGCCAGTTTCATCGTCTGGTTCGCGGTGACGACAGTGCACGTTCTCGGTCACGCCAGAGAAACATGGAAGCTCGCCACTGCCGAGATGCGGGCCAAACCTCCGGTCCCGCGTCGCGGGGTGCGGATCACCCTGGTGGCCGGCAGTCTGGCTCTGGGGTTGACGATCGGGGTGGCGTCACTCGGCTGGACCAGCGCGTGGACCAACCGACCGCGACATCGCGACGGCGCCGCGCCGGCCGCGTTCCATCACCGCTAGGCCGCCTCCAGTTGTCGAGCGCGGCGGCAGAGGCGGCGAACGTCTGCTGTGTTGGCGGGTGCTAACTGTCACATCCTGAGTGCTTGCAATAGCTAGCGACTTGGGTATGATCAAGGTGAGCCCAGAAAGAGCTCAGTATGAGTCCGCAAGGCTCAGAGGAGGTCTCGAAAATGACCACCGTGATGACCACGATGAAGAAGTGGCAGGACGAGTACCTGACGACGATGGCCCGTGTGGAAGAGCCTGTCGTGAAGTACACCAGCAAGGCCGTGGAGGCCATTGCCGACTACGTTCCGGAGCGACCAGAGTGGGCGTTCCTCGACCAGGTGCCAACGATGACAGAGTTCGTCGACAGCCAGCTGAAGTTCCGCAGGCGTGTCGTCGACGAGCAGGCCGCTTTCGTTCGCAAGGTGATGAAGGCCATGGATCCGCTGATGAGGGCCGAGCCGAAGGCGCCCGCTGCGAAGCGGCCAGTCGGCAAGACCTCGCCCGTTCGTAGGGTCGGGGTGAAGGCAGCCTGAACCTGGTGCCACAAGGAAGCGGGGCCGTTCGCGACCCCGCTTCGTCGCGTCAGCTCTGATCGAAGAACAGACCGGCATCGAGGTTGCCAAGCCCTCGGCAGCGCTTTTCGGTTGAGCCGCTGAAGGCTGGGGTAACCTGCGATGATGTCGAGGTCGATCACGATCGGGGTGCTCTCACCGGTTACCGGTGGGCTCTACTACGGCAAGATCCTCGCCGGAATCGCCCGCGAAGTCGCCGCTGTCGGCGGACGGGTAGTACTGATCCAGACCCTCGACGCCGGGCTCAGCAGCGACGAGATCGCGTCGGCGCCCGATTTCACGACCCCGACAGCCTGGGATCATCTGGATGGTGTCATCTCGATTGCCAGTGCAACCCAGCGCAGCTACCTCGACCGCCTTCGGGCTGCGGGAAAGGCAGTGTCGCTCGCCAGCACCGAGCTCGCCGGATTCGACGCTCCTTCGGCGACACCTGACAACGCCTCCGGCGTGACGGATTCCGTTCACCACCTCGTCGAGCACGGCCACACACGAATCGGCTACGCCGCCAATCTGGTCCAGACCGACATGATGGCACGCCACGACGCTTACCGCGCGGCGATGCTTGCCCACGGCCTCGAGGCCGATCCGAAGTGGTTCTTCGCCGCCTACGACAACGGTGAGCTCGGCGGTCGGGATGTCGCCCGGCAACTTGTCGCCGCCGGAATGCCTGTGACAGCGCTCGTTCTCGCAACCGATCGAAACGCCATCGGCTGCATGGAGCAGCTCGCAGATTTCGGACTGTCGGCCCCCGGCGACCTCGCTGTCATCGGCTTCGACGGCCTCGACGCCGGGATCTACACCAAGCCGACGCTGTCGACCGTCTTGCAGCCATACGACGAGATCGGTGCCTCTGCGGCGCGCCTCGTGCTGGCGCAGCTCCGCGGCGAAAACGTCGAGGCTCGTGCGTACGCGTCCCCGTCGAGGTTTCTGCCGCGCGAATCGTGTGGTTGTGGCATTGAAGAGTTGTTGCTCGACACCGACCATGGGCTCGGGTTCTGGCGCGACGAGGCAAAGATGCGATTTGCGCGCGGCGCTCATCGCGAGCGCTCGATGAGCGAGCAGTACGACATCGGCATGCAACTGCTCGACCACGCGCGCATGGATCCGAAGCGGCTGGCCTGGCTTGGCGTGACCGGTGTCCGCGGTGCCTACCTCGCGCTGTGGGACGGTGACCCGTCGATGGGTGTTCTCCGAATCGCGGGAGGGCACGATCCTCACGATCTGCTTCCAGACCTGGTGGGCACGGTCTGTCGGCTCGAGCAGTTTCCGCCGGTGAGTCTGCTGGAAGCGGCAGACCCACAGGCCAACGAAGTCACCATTGTCGTGCCGTTGAAAGCGCGCGGGTTGGACTACGGCTTCCTGGCGGTGGCCGGTGAGGTCGACGCGATGTCCGCCAACGGGCGCGAGGCTCACAACCAATGGGCGGCGTCGCTGACTGCCGCCCTCGAGCAGCAGGACCTCGTTGAGAACGTCCGGGCAAGCGAGGAGCGCTACAGCCTCTACGCGCGGGCGACCAACGACGGGCTGTGGGACTGGGACCTCACCGCCGACACGTTCTACCTGTCAGGCCGGTGCATGGAGTTGTTCGGGCATCCGTACGAGACTGCCAGTTCCGGACCGTCGGTGTGGTTCGACGCCGTGCATCCCGACGAGTTGGAACGTGTACGCCAGATGTTGGACATGGCGGTGACCGGCGCTGAAGCGGTCTTCTTCGAACACCGCGTTCGGATGCCCGATGGCAGCTACCACCGCGTCGCGTGCCGCGTGTTGCCGGTCGGGCAACCGGGTCGAGCAGTTGCGCGACTGGTCGGCTCGATCCACGACATCGAGCCTCGCAAGCAGCTCGAGGAACAGTTGCGACAGGGTGCGTTCTACGATGAGGTCACCGGTCTGCCGAACCGCAAGCTGTTCCTCGAGCGTCTCAGCTCAGCGATCGCCGATTGGGGCGTGGCGCCGCAGTCTCGGTACGCCGTGGTCTTTCTCGATCTCGATGGCTTCAAGCTCGTCAACGACTCACTCGGCCACCTGGCAGGCGATCATCTCTTGGTTCAAGTGGGGGAGCGAATACGCAGTGGGCTGCGGCCCACAGATCTCGCCGCGCGATTCGGCGGCGACGAGTTCGCGGTGCTGCTTCTCGACGTCGGGCTGGCTGCGACCCAGGTGATCGTGCAGCGTATGCAGGCCGGCCTTGCCGCGCCCATGTATCTCGATGGCCAAGAGGTCGTCGTGACAGCGAGCATCGGCATCACCACGAGCGACGGCGCATACGCCAACGCCGAGGACGTCTTGCGCGACGCCGACATCGCGATGTACTTCGCCAAGTCGCACACTCGCGGTTCTTTCGTCGTGTTCGACGTCAGCATGCATGCAACTGCCGTCGCCCGCTTGGGGCTGCAATCCGAGGTGCGCCAGGCGATCGACCGCAATCAACTCGAGATCTACTACCAGCCGATCGTGCGTCTCGATGCAGACGGCACCGATCATTTCGAAGCGCTCGTCCGGTGGCACCATCCGGTGCTCGGGCTGGTGAAGCCCGTGGACTTCCTGCCCGACGTCGAGCAGGCTGGTCTGACGGTGACGCTCGGGCGTTGGATCGTCGAGGAGGTGTGCCGCCAGATCGCCCGCTGGCAAGAGTCGTACGGTGCGAAGGTGAAGGTGAGCGTCAACCTGTCACATGGCGAGTTCTCCGACGTCGGCCTGCTGCCGCACATCCTCAAGTGCCTGAGTCGGTACGCGCTCACGCCTGCCAACCTCACGTTGGAGATCCCCGAAGGTCTGATCATGCGCAGGCCGGATGTGGCTCGCGCCATCATCGAGGAACTGCACGCAGCCGGGATCGGTGTTCAGATCGACGACTTCGGAACCGGCACGTCGTCGCTCCATGCCCTGCACCGCCTGCCCGTGCGTGCATTGAAGATCGATCGCAGCCTGATTCACGACCTCGGTGCCGACCAGCGTACGACGAAGCTCGTTCAGATCATCGTCGCCATGGGTGAGGCACTTGGGGTCGAGGTTGTGGCCGAGGGCGTCGAGACCGCGGCCCAGTACGAGCTCCTGCGCCAGATGGGCTGTCGCAACGCTCAGGGCTTCTGGTTCACGGAAGCGGTCGATGCCACCTCAGCGGCAGCCTTTCTCGGCCAGTCGATCCCGGCTCGATCGCCCGACGCGCTCGGTCCCTGAACGGGTCAGACTGTGCCGGCGAGAACCCATCCGATCTCGTCGAGGATCACGACGGTTTCGGTCGAACGAACTCCCTCGATACGTTGGATTCGTTCCAACAAGACATCACGCAGGGCCGGGATGCTCTCTGCTCGAGCGATCAGCATCAGATCGAACCGGCCCGCACACATCGCCAGGTACTCCACACCTGGTACCGCTGCCAGTTCAGCTCGCAGGCCGCGCCAGTCGTGTTGTTCGATGTCGACGAACACGATCGCGGCCACACCCATGCCGACCGCTTGTGGATCGACCGAGGCACTGAAGCCGGTGATCACCTTGTCGTCGAGCAATCGCTGCAGCCGGGCATGGGCGGTCGACCTGGAAACACTCACCGCATTGGCCAGATCGGTGAGCGACATCCTCGCGTCCTTGCGAAGCGACGCGATCATGGCACGATCGACCGCGTCGATTTGGCGTGCGGAGGTCTCGATCGGCAGCGATGATTCGACAGATTGATCGCCGGATACTCGATTGTCAGTCATTTCGTCGAGATTACGCGCTGCTTCTCGACAGTTCAACGTTCATACGGCATCATTGTCGAATGAACGGTGCTGTACTCGAGCTCCCTACCGACCATCCCGGATTTTCCGATCCCGAGTACGTCACTCGCCGCAATCACATCGCCGAACTGTCGACGACCCTTTCATTCGGGTCACGCCCGCCGGTGGTCGAGTACACGTCGACCGAGGACGAAGTCTGGTCCGCAGTTCATTCAGCGCTCGCTGCGCTTCACCGCGAGTACGCCGTCGGCGAGTATCGCCGTGCCGCAGCTCGACTCGATCTGCCGACCGACAGGGTGCCGCAGCTCGCCGACGTGTCCGATCAGCTCACCGAACTCAGCGGCTGGCGGCTCTGCGCGGTGCCCGGCCTCGTGTCAACAGCGGAGTTCTTCAGTGCCCTGGCCGATCGGTGCTTTCCTTCGTCGCAATACGTGCGGCACGCCTCGGTGCCGTTCTACACGCCGGAGCCCGACGTCATCCATGAGCTGATCGGGCACGCCAACTCGCTGGCTTCGCCACGCATTGCGGCGCTCTACGAGCGAGCGGGACAGGTCGCCGGTCGCCTGACCGATCCACGCCTGGCCGAATGGCTCGGGCGAGTCTTCTGGTTCACGCTCGAGTTCGGTGTGGCGATGGAGGATGGCATGGCGCGGACCTACGGAGCCGGCCTGCTCAGCTCCTTCGGTGAGATCACCCATTTCCGCGACGTCGACGTGCGTGCATTCGATCCCGAGGCGATGGGTCGCTTCGATGACTACGAGATCTCGACGTTCCAAGAGGTGTTGTTCACAGCGGCGTCGTTCGACGACGCCGAGGCACGGCTGCTGCGCTTCTTCGATCAGCTCCTCGACGCGTAGCCCTATTCGGCGTCCAGCACCGTGAGCACCGCCTCGAACCATTCGATCGAATCACGGGTGATGGGATCTACGACCAGTTGCACGTGGACCGCGCCGGCATCGGCAAAGGCCCTCAGCTGCTCGGCGATCTCTGCCGGGCTGCCTCTCAGCGGTTGCACGGCACCTCCGTAGGCGCCCATCTGTCGCCCTTCGCCACCCGGAAGTTGGACGAGCACGGCGCAGGTGGCCGAGAGGCTTCCTGGTGCCCGCCCGAACTGCGCAGCCTCCGCCTCGACGCTCGTCCTCGTCGCGGCGAAGCCCGCTGGAGAGTTTCCGTAGTCGCTCCACCAGACGTTCCACGCGGCGACGTAGGGAAAAGTGATCGACATCATGCGCGGTCGTATGGAACCGACCATCAGCGGCGGGCCTCCCGGTGTCGTGGGTCGGGGATGCAACACGCACCGTTCGGCGCGGTAGTACTGGCCGGCAAAGTCGATCTCGCCCTCCGCCAGCAAGGTGCGGATGATCGTGAACGCCTCTTCGAACCTGCTGACGCGATGATCGAAAGGGAGCCCGAACGCACGGTATTCGCGCTCGTTCCAACCGGCGCCGAGACCCAGGATGAGCCGGCCGCCGGATACGGCATCGACCGTCGCGGCTTGCTTGGCGAGCATCGTCGGCTCGTGGAAGCCCGCTGACGCGACGAGCGGGCCGAGCAGCACTCGCTCTGTCGTTGCCGCCAGCGCGGCGAGCGACGTCCACACCTCCCACGGCCCGCGTGGACCGACCTCGAGGTCGTAGAGCAGGTGATCACCGAGCCACAGCGAGTCGAATCCGACTTCCTCGGCGGTCTGGGCCATGCGAATGAGCTCCGGGAATGGAACCTCCCACTCCACTTCGGGCAGTTGGATTCCGACGAGGAGAGGTCGACTCACGGGCGGCAGGCTAGTCAGACTGCGGGCCGGAGAGCGACGAACTGCCATGCGTATGATGAGCAATCGCGCGCATGAGACAGATCCGGAACGATCGAATGGAGAACCGATGAGAATTGGCGCTGTCTTCTCGCAGGCCGACAGCGGCACCGATCCGGCGGCCATCAGGCAATGGGCAATCGACGCCGAGGCCGCCGGATTCGAGCATCTCCTCGCGTACGACCATGTGCTCGGCGTGTCGCCGGAGCGCCTCGGACCCGGTCCTTTCGGCAGCTTCCCGAACGCGCCCTACACCTCCGAGCACACCTTCCATGAGATCCTGGTGCTGTTCAGCCACTTCGCCGCGATCACCAGCCGTCTGCAGTTCGTCACCAGCGTCCTGGTGTTGCCGCAACGCCAGATCGGTCTGGTTGCCAAACAGATCGCGTCGATCGACTTGCTGAGCGGTGGACGCATCAGACTCGCTGTCGGAGTCGGCTGGAACGCGGCGGAATACGAAGGTCTGGGCGTCGACTTCGCCGATCGCACCGCATTGCTGGAAGAGCAGATCGACGTGCTGCGATTGCTGTGGTCGCAACCGCTGGTCGAGTACGAGGGTCGTTTTCATCATCTCCGCGGCGTCGGCCTCAACCCCCTTCCCACCCATCCGTTGCCGATCATGATCGGCAGTGGGGCATCCGATGCCGTACTGCGACGAGTGGTGCGCAAAGCCGATGGGTGGATGCCGCTGTTGATCCCCGGCCTCGACACCATCGACATCGTCAGTGCCGTCACCAAGCTGCGCCAATTCGCCGAGGAAGCGGGGCGCGACCCCGCATCGCTTGCGATCCATGGCCGCGCCTACATCGGCCCGGGCTGGCAGGCCGCGGTGGAGCAGGCAGCGGCGCTCGGGTTCAGCGACTGCAGCA
>DATAJN010000234.1:0-2448 GCA_036262105.1 Ilumatobacteraceae bacterium | reverse complement strand
CACAACCTGGCGAAACGACGAGAGGGTCCATCGGCTGCTCCTCTTCACCGGCCCGGCGAACGACGCCTCGCTCGTCGGGTTCGAGGCAACCTCACCGGAGGCCTATCTGCGTGCCGTGGAACGAGTCCGCCACGCCGGCGTGGCCGTGACCGAGGGCTCCCCCGACGAGCGAGCGGCCCGCGGCGTCGATGAACTGATCCGTTTCACGCCGCCGTGGGGTGTGCCGATCGAGATCGTGCTCGGCCTCGCCTCCGCCGCCGAACCGTTCACCTCGCCCCTCGTGCCCGGCGGTTTCGTCACCTCAGGTGTCGGGTTCGGTCATGTGGTCTTCGTGGTCGATGATCTGGACAGCGCCCACCAGTTCGCGACCGACGTGGTCGGCCTCAGCCAGTCGGACTGGATGGAAACGGATCTCGGCGGTCTCCCCCTCAGCGTGCGCTTCTACCACTGCAACCCGAGACACCACTCCCTCGCCCTCGGCGCGGCGCCGATCCAGCTCCCACAGAAGCTGCACCACGTGATGGTCGAGACCGTCTCCCAGGACAACGTCGGCAACGCGTTCGATCGCGCCTGGAAGTCCGGCCTCCCCATCGCCAACGCACTCGGCAAACACGACAACGACAAGATGTTCAGCTTCTACGTCGTCACCCCAGCGGGCTTTCAGCTCGAGTTCGGCTACGGCGCAAGGACGATCGACGAGCCGTGGACCGAGAACCGTCTTTACGACCGGATCAGCGAGTGGGGCCACCAGCCCATCTCGTCTCCGTTCCACCAGCCGTGAGCGATCTGACAGGCCGCGTTGCCCTCGTCACCGGGTCGTCCAGCGGCATCGGCGCTGCCATCGCCACCACCTTCGCAGAACTCGGCGCACGAGTCGTCGTCAACTCAGCCTCGTCCGTTGCCGAAGGACAGCAGCTCGCTGCCTCGTTGCCCGACGCCATGTACGTGCAAGCCGACGTCGCCGATCCCGAGCACGCCAAGCGGCTTGTCGCCTCAACCGTCGAGCGCCACGGCCGCCTCGACATCGTCGTCAACAACGCCGGTACCACGGCCGTGATCCCGCATGACGACCTCGATGCGGCAACGAAGCAAGTCTGGGAAAGGATCCTCGCCGTCAACGTGGTCGGGACATGGAACGTGATCCAGGCCGCCGCGCCGCACCTGCGCGCCACGGGCGACGGCGTCATCCTCAACATCACGTCGCTCGCCGGCGTGCGCCCTGTCGGCTCGTCCATCCCCTACGCGGTGTCGAAGGCGGCGCTCAACCACCTCACCCTTCTCCTCGCCAACACCCTCGGCCCAGAGATTCGCGTCAACGCCGTCGCCCCTGGGTTGATCGACACCCCATGGACCTCCGACTGGGACACGATCCGCGCCACGGTTCGGGAGACGGCGCCGCTGCGGCGGTCCGGCACACCCGCAGACGTCGCCGACGCGTGCGTCGCACTGATCGGCACCAACTACGCCACCGGGCAGGTACTCGTCGTCGACGGCGGCGTCGCGCTGCGCTGATGGGGGTCGAAAGCCGCGAGACCAAGACCGGAGGCAACCGCGGCGGGCACCACCGAATCCGCTCGTCATCACAACGGAGTCCACTGACATGACTACCTCTACATCCTTCGATCGTGACGATCCGCCGATCCTCGGCGCCAACCCATTCGTCGGGCTGACCCGAACGCAGGTCGCCGCCTCGCTGGCGCGGGTCGGGCAACGCGCAGCCGTCGAGCCGGGTGCTCTGCTGGCGACCGGCCTTGGAGCCCTCGGCGAGCTCGTACGTGTCGGCGTCGGCCGCAGCGAAGTCGAGCCGGCCAAGGGTGACCGTCGTTTCACCGCCCGCGCCTGGCGCGAGAACCCCGTCTTCCACCGTCTCATGCAGGCCTACCTCGTCGAGCAGCGCGCCGCCCACCGCCTCGTCGACGAGGTGGAGCTCGACAAGAAGAGCCGCGACCGCGCCCATTTCGCCATGTCGCTCTTGACCGAAGCGGTCTCCCCGACCAACAACCTGCTCACCAACCCCAATGCGCTGGCCAAGGCTGCCCAGACTCGCGGACAGAGCCTCGTGGCAGGCGCCCGGCATCTCGCCCACGACGTTCGTCACAACGGTGGCATGCCTTCGCAGGTCGACACCCGCCCCTTCGAGGTCGGCCGCAACCTGGCCGTCACGCCCGGGCAGGTCGTGTACCGCACAGAGGTGTTCGAGCTCATTCAGTACGCACCGTCGACGACGCAGGTGCACAGCCGGCCGCTTGTCGTCGTCCCGCCGCAGATCAACAAGTACTACATCACCGACCTGGCCCAGGGACGCAGCCTCGTCGAATCCACGGTCGCCGCCGGCATCCAGTACTTCACGCTCAGCTGGCGCAACCCGACATCCGAGCAGCGCGACTGGAACCTCGACACCTATGCCGCTGCCTGCCGGGAGGCGATCGAGGTTGCATGCGACATCAC
>DATAJN010000233.1:0-1993 GCA_036262105.1 Ilumatobacteraceae bacterium | reverse complement strand
CCCATTGCCATCGCCCGCCTGCTCGCCCGATCGGGAGCCCTGCCGCGAGCGCAGGCCTTTGCGATGGCGACAATTCTGCTGGCGCTGTCAACCGTCGTCGTGATGGCGTCGGGCACTCACGAACGACTCGGCTCCGATGATGCTTGACGTCGACGACGTGGTCCTTCATTTCGGTGAGCGCGCAGTCCTCGATGGGTTGTCGCTGCACGTCGACGACGGTGAGATCGTTGCCGTTCTGGGTCCGTCGGGCGCGGGCAAGAGCACGTTGCTTCGCGTGATCGCCGGGCTGATGCGACCCGATGCCGGCGTGATCGCTCTGAACGGAAATGACATCACCGACCACCCGGCGCATCTTCGCAACATTGGCATGATGTTCCAGGACGAGCAGTTGTTCCCCCACCTCGATGTCGCCGCCAACATCGCCTTCGGGCCGCGGATGCACGGTTGGAACAGGTCCGAGACAGACGCCCGAGTGGAGGAGCTGCTCGGCATCGTCGGCCTCGCCGGATTCGGCACACGACGGGTCGACCGGCTCAGCGGCGGTGAGAAGAAGCGCGTTGCACTCGCCCGTTCGCTGGCTCCGCGACCCGCTGTCCTCCTGCTCGACGAGCCGCTGACCGGTCTCGATCGTGAGTTGCACGACCGCTTGATCGGTGAGCTCGCCGACGTGTTGCGGGCCACGACGACAACCGCTGTACTCGTCACCCACGACCCCTACGAGGCTGCGGCCCTCGCGGGTCGGATCGTGCAGTGGAACGACCTGCACGGCGGTGGCTCGAGGAGCGGTCAGCCGGTGTGAACGAGTAGCAGGGGCCTGCCGCAGCGATGGGTCAACAGGCTCGACACGGACCCGATCGTGGCACGAGCATCGCCGGCCGCGCGCCGGTTGCCAACCACGATCAGATCTGCATCGACGGCGTCGGCGACCGCGATGAGCACCGGGGCCGGCTCGCCCACCTTCGGGTGCTCGACAACCCGCACGCCATGACGCTTGCTGACATCGTGAGCGATCTTGGCCGCAATCTTTGCGGAGGCGTCCGTCAACCTGGCCGCGGCGACGACGTGCAGTTCCGCAGCAAAGGCGGCAGCAAGGCGCGCCGCGTGATCCACCGCGATCAGCGAGCGATCCGTTCCGTCCGTGCCAACCACGATCCTCGAGTACATCGAAGGTTCCTTCTCGTTGTGTCGTCAAAGGAGTCGCCAGCGTAGGCCACTGATACGCGCCGAGCCGGCGAGGTGATCGGATACCGTCCCTCCAATGGGCGAGCAGCTACGGATCGGCTTTCTCGGAGCAGGTTTGATCGCGACGTACCACTCCAAGAGCCTTCGGGTCTGTGGGTCGACCATCAAACGTGCGGGTGTGTTCGACCCCGATGCTCGTCGAGCTGCGGACTTCGCCGCTGCATCGGGTCACACGGCGATGGTGGGCGAGGACGAGGTGCTCGACAGCTGCGATGCCGTGTACATCTGCACGTGGACCAGCGAGCATCTTCGCCTGGTCGACAAGGCCGCATCCCGCGGGCGGGCAGTCTTCTGCGAGAAGCCGTTGGCGTTCGACGTCACTGCCGCGGAACGGATGGCCGTTGCGGTGAGACAAGCCGGTGTCGTCAACCAGGTCGGGTTGGTGTTGCGACACTCGCCCGCCTACCTCTGGGCGAAGCACCTCATCGACGAACCAGCGGCCGGGCACGTGATGGGAGTGGTGTGCCGCGACGACCAGTTTATACCGATACAGGGCCAGTACGGATCGACGTGGCGGAGTGACCGCTCGCTCGCGGGCGCGGGAACGCTCCTCGAGCACAGCATTCACGACGTCGACATGTTCCGTGTCCTCGCCGGTGATGTCGAGCGCGTCAGCGCTCACGCCACCAACTTCCACGGGCACGAGGGAATCGAGGATGTCGCCACCGCCACGGTTCGCTTCACCAGCGGCGCTCTCGGCACGTTGGCCAGCATCTGGCACGACAACCTGGCTCGGCCGAGTCTGCGGCGG
>DATAJN010000232.1:0-6776 GCA_036262105.1 Ilumatobacteraceae bacterium | reverse complement strand
GGCCGGTGCGATGCGTGTTCAACCCGAGCACACGGCCGTCGGCGTCGACGATTGGTCCACCGGACGATCCGCGCACCAGCGGGGCGGTGTGCTCGACGCCGCCGTGCACCTGCCGACCGCGAGGGCCAGCAAAGGCGAGGTCGACGGACGAGATCATGCCGAACGACACGCGGGTTCGTTGTCCGCCGCGACTGAGTGCGAAGACGATGTCGCCTGCTTCCGGCGCTCGGTCTGCCCAACTGATGGCGGCCACCGACGTGGTGTCGACGTCGAGGACAACCAGATCCCCATCGTCGTCGACGCCGGCCACAGACCCCTGCTCGGCGCGGCCGTCGGCAAAGGTGACCAGAGTCGTGCGGTCACGAAGGTTGTGGGCGTTCGTGAGCACCTTGCCGGAGGCGATCACCACGCCACTGCCGCGACCGTCTTGACCGATGCTGACCAGCGAGCCACCGACCTGGGCCACGACAGATCGAGCGGCCGACGAGAGTTCCTGGGTTTCCATAGTTACTTGCTCCTTGCTAGTTACTTGCTTGTGACTAGACTATCCGCAATGACCGGCCTTGCAAACGCGCTCTCGGTGATCGGCGACCGCTGGACGTTGCAGGTGGTCGCCGACCTGCTCGACGGGCCGAAGCGATTCGGGGAGCTCGCCGAATCGCTCGCCGGCATCGCACCCAACATCCTCACCGCGCGACTCCGGCAGCTGGAGCGCGACGGTCTGGTGGTCGCCACGCCGTACACGCAGCGTCCCCTTCGCTTGGCCTATGCACTCAGCGACACGGGCCGCGAATTGGCCGGTGCGATCGCTCTGTTGCGTGCCTGGGGCGCGCGGCAGGCGGGTGATATCGAGGGGCCGGTGCACGACACGTGCGGCACGCCGCTGGAGACTCATCTGTACTGCCCGACGTGTGAACGACCGGTTGACGAGGTCGACGTGGAAGCGGTGCGCTGGGTGTAGCGCGTCAGTGCGTCAGACGACGCTCATGATGTACGCGGTGTCCATGTACTCGCGCAGGTGACACACCTGACCATCGCGGATCTCGACGACCCACGCGTACCGGTTGTGGTAGTGGTTGCCGTTGTTGAGCTCACCGTCGGCCTCGGTCTCGGCGCTCACCAAGTCGCCCGAGCAGAACGTTCGCTTCACGGTCACCTTCGGATCGCCTGGCGCGAACATGCCCCGTACCGGCGCGAGGAACTCGTCGATCACGGCGTCGCGACCGGAGGTCAACCCGGCACCCGGCACCGCGGTCGACATCACTTCCCACGAACCGTCTGGGTGGATCAACTGTCGCAACGCTTCGAGATCGCCGGTGCTCAACGTGGCAAAGAACTCGTACACCAGCGTCTCGTTGTCGGTCATTCCGGTCATCCTTGTCGCTCTCAGTCGTTGTGATGCAACGCAGCGTTCAGGCCCTCCCAGGCGACCGAACGGGGGATGGCCTCGACGGCTCCGGTCTGACTGTTACGCCGGTACAGCAGCCCCGAGGCACCGCTCAGTTGGCGAGCCTTGACGACTTCGCCGTCGGGCATCTTCACGAGGGTTCCCGCAGTGACGTAGAGCCCGGCCTCGACCACACATTCGTCGCCGAGGCTGATCCCGATTCCCGCCTCGGCACCCAGCAGGCAACGCTCGCCGATGGTGATCTGGTCCTTGCCGCCGCCCGAGAGCGTGCCCATGATCGACGCACCGCCACCGATGTCGCTGCCGTCGCCGACGACGACGCCGGCCGAGATGCGTCCCTCGACCATCGACCGACCGAGCGTGCCCGCGTTGTAGTTGACGAAACCTTCGTGCATCACCGTTGTGCCTTGGGCGAGATGCGCACCTAGGCGTACCCGGTCGGCGTCGGCGATGCGAACCCCGGTCGGCACGATGTAATCGGTCATCCGCGGGAACTTGTCGAGCCCGTGCACCGTGAGCACCCTTCCGGCGCTGCGCTCTCGCCATCGCACCTCATCGACCTGGTCGACGGCGATGGGCCCGAGGTTGGTCCAGGCAACGTTGGCGAGCAAACCGAAGACGCCCTCGACGTTGATGGATCGCGGCGCGCACAACCTGTTGGACAGCAGGTGCAGGCGCAGGTACACATCGCCTGCCGATGCCGGTGGCGCATCGAGATCGATCGTGAGCTCCACGGCGCGCACATCGACGCCGCGCACCTCGTCGTGTCGTTCGGCAGACGTGCGGTCGGTAGCGCTGGGTGCTTCAGCGATGTCTCCAAGGCCGAGTTCGGGGTACCACGAATCGAGCACGACACCATCGGCGGCGATCGTCGCAAGACCGCGACCCCAACCTACGCGGTCGGTCGACGCACTCACCTACATCACCTCTGGGCGCAGTGTGGGGAACAGGATGATCTCCTTGATCGAGTGGACACCGGCGATGAGCATCGCCACGCGGTCCATTCCGATGCCGAGGCCGCCAGTAGGTGGCATGCCGTACTCGAGGGCGCGCAGGTAGTCCTCGTCGACCATGCCGGCCTCGACGTTGCCGGCTTGCCGCGCCTTCGCCTCATCCTCGAATCGAGCCCGTTGTTCGACGGGATCGTTCAGCTCGCTGTATCCGTTGGCCAGCTCGCGGCCGAGGACGAACAGCTCGAAGCGTTCGGTCAGGAACGGGTCGTTGCGATCCGTCCTGGCCAACGGCGAGATCTCCACGGGGTGACCGGTGACGAACGTGGGGCTCATCAACGAAGACTCTGCGGTCGCCTCGAACAGCGCTTCGATGATCTTGCCGCTGCCCCACGCCGCGTCGTACTCGACGCCATGCTTGCCGGCAAGGGCACGGAGCGCGTCGACAGGCATCGACGGATGCACCTCGGTGCCGATCGCCTCGCCGATGAGATCGATCATGCGGGCCCGGCGCCAGGGCTGGTCGAGATCCACTTGCTCGTCGCCGATCGTCACCACTGACGAGCCGGTGGCGTCGATCGCGGCCTGGGTGATCAATCGCTCGGTGATGTCGATCATCTCGGAGTAGTCGGCGAACGCCTGGTAGAGCTCCATCATCGTGAACTCGGGGTTGTGACGCGTGGAGATGCCCTCGTTGCGGAAGATCCGGCCGATCTCGAACACCCGCTCCATGCCACCGACGATCAGCCGCTTGAGGTGCAATTCGAGCGCGATACGCAGGTACAGCTGCATGTCGAGGGTGTTGTGATGGGTGACGAACGGCCGGGCGTGGGCACCACCGGCCTCGACGTGAAGTACCGGTGTCTCGACCTCGATGAAACCCTCCGACTGCAACGTGCGCCGGAAGCTGGCGATGATCTCGTGGCGGATGCGAAACGCGCGGCGCGCCTCTTCGTTTACGATCAAGTCGGCGTATCGCTGGCGGAACCTGGTGTCGGGGTCGGTCAATCCGTGCCACTTGTCGGGCATCGGTCGCACGGCCTTCGACAGCAGTTCCACGCGATCGACCTTGACGCTGAGCTCGCCATTTCGGGTGGTCATCACGGTGCCCTCGACGCCCAGCCAGTCGCCGAGGTCGAACTCTCCGACGGCTGCGAACCCATCGTCACCGATCACGTTCTTGGAGACGAACAACTGCACCTCGCCGCTGCGGTCGACCAACGTGGCGAAGATCAACTTGCCCTGTGTGCGTCGCAGCATCATGCGTCCGGCAACCGCTACTCGCTGGTCGGTCTCGGTGCCCGGAGGAAGATCGCCGTGGGCCGTACGCAGCTGTTCGAGGGTGTGCGAGCGATCGAACCTGTACGGATACGGGTTGGTGCCGGCGTCGCGGAGTGCCTGCAGCTTGTCGAGTCGCTTGGCCTTCTCGGCCACCAACCCGCTGCCGATGGGGTCTCGCTCGACGTCGGGTTCCTCGTGACTCACAGGGGCAAGACCGTATCGCCTCGACGGAGCCGACCGCGAGCCGTTTCACGCTCAGTGGTAGGTTGGCGACCGCATGGCGCGAGCACGATGGAAACGAACCGTGGGCGCGCTGATCATCGTTTCGGCGATGTGGGCGGCCATTCCGGGCGAAGCGGCAAGCCCTGAAATCGTGGTCGACGGTGCCGCCACCGGTGGTGCTCCCGCCGTCAACGTCACTGCGCCCGGCGATCTCGTGTCGATCTACAACTTCGGCCCGTTGCAGAACGCGGTCGCCGACGCCGCCATCAGCGCTGCCGTCGAAGCGGGGGGCTGGGGTGTTCTCGGCCGTGGGTTCGGCATCGGCCTGGTGCGAGTGACTCGCGCGGGCGTGCCCGTGCACCAGGCTCCAGCGCCATTGGGATGGTGGTACTTCCCGATGTCGGTCACCGCGTTGCCGCTCGATTCGATCGGTGTAGCGATGAGTCGCAACGTGTCGAAGATCATCAGCGCGGGCATGGTCGTCATGAGCGAGACCTCCGCGAGTCTCAACAACGCGCAGGCCGGCGACATCCTCGACCTCGTTGCCGCCGACGGTTCGATCGTGCAGTTCATCGTCGGCCGGGTGGCGCCCGACGCCGAGGTCGGCGGAGCAGAGATCGTGATGTCGATCGTTCAGGCCGACGCTCTCGGAGCCAAGCTGGCAACCAGCGTCCTCATCTATGGTCAGTTCGATCGTGCCCGTCTCGATGCCGCACTCACCGCTCGCGGCCTGAGCACCGATCCGAAGATCCGTGTGCGACGGTCGTGGGACCCACCCGATCCCGATGGCACGATCGGCGTAGCGAGGACCAAGAAGCTGCTCGGCGAGTTCGCCTATCACGTCACGACAGGCGACGGCGTTGCCGTCGACGATGCTTGGCGCGCCGCGTACATCCCGAATCGCGAGCCGTACCCCACCGGCATCGTGGCCGCCTGCAACAACTCGATCAAAGGTGACCTGGCAGCCGCTCTCCAGGAGGTCGTCGACAGCGGCCTCGCCGGGTTGATCGATGTTGCCAATGCGAACACCTATGGAGGTTGCTTCGGTCCGCGGTTCTCGCGCATCGTCGGCACCCAGCTGGGCACGTTGTCTCGGCACACGTGGGGGCAGGCCCTCGACACCAACACGGTGGCCAACTGCCAGGGCTGTGTGCCGAAGATGGACTGTCGGATCGTGCGGATCTTCCGCAAGCACAACTTCGCGTGGGGCGGCAACTTCCTGTTCCCGGATGGCATGCACTTCGAGTGGGTCGGCGAACCTCGGAACACCTATCAGTATCCCTCGCGGTACTGCCCCAACGTGCCAAGCGGAGGCATCGAGTCGTTGCCCGATGAACCGTGGGGGATCGCGCGCGACAGCAGGGCGGTGCTGTTCGCCGACAACGGCTGGGCGCTCACCGCCGACTGAGCGCCGCTAGCCTTCCGTCCCGGTGGCAACTCGATTCGTGATCATCGGTGGCGGGCCGGCTGGTAACAACGCGGCGACGTACGCGGCGCGGCTCGGTGCACAAGTCACGATGGTCGAGCGCGATGTGGTCGGCGGTGCGGCGCACCTGTGGGACTGCATCCCATCGAAGACGATGATCGCCACCGGCGGGGCGATGAGCTTCTCGCGCAGGATCCACGGGATGGGCCTCGAGCAGCAAGAAGCCGAGGTCGACATGCTCGCGTTGACGAGCCGGATCGAAGGGATCAAGAACCGGCTGCAGCAAGGGACGACGAGGTTGCTCGACAGCCAGGGAGTGCAACTCCTCCACGGCACCGCGCACCTGCTCAGCGATCACGAGGTGCAAGTGACGACCGCTGAGGGGACGCGGGTGATCGGGGCCGATGCCGTGTTGATCGCCACCGGGTCTCGACCGCGCGTCCCAGACTGGTGCACGACCGACGGCGAACGCATCCTCACCACGCGCGACTGCTATCCACCATCGATCTTCCCCGAGAGCATCACGGTCATCGGATCCGGTGTCACCGGAGTCGAATTCGTCCACATGTTCAGCAGCTTCGGCGCCAAGGTCACACTCGTCGTCAGTCGCCAACAGGTCCTTCCGCAAAAGGACCCAGAGGTCGCCGCGGTGCTGGAGGCTGACTTCCTCCAGCGTGGGGTGCACTTGTTGAAAGGCGCCAGGGCCATGTCGATCGAGCGCGATGGTGACGCGGTCGTGGTGCGTTGCGACGACGGCCGTGTGGTGCACAGTTCGCACGCTGTTCTGGCCATCGGGTCGATCCCCAACAGCGACGGGCTCGGCCTCGATGCGGCCGGCGTCGACATCGATTCCGGTGGCTTTGTCACGATCAATCGACACTGTCAGAGCAACGTGTCGCACATCTATGCCGCCGGCGACGTCAGCGGCAAGCTGCCACTCAGCAGCGTTGCCGCGATGCAGGGCCGCAAGGTTGCCGAACACGTGATGGGGCTACAGAAGGTTGCCCATCGCCATCTCGACTACGACAAGGCCGCCAGCGCGATCTTCACCGAACCCGAGATCGCCGACGTCGGCCTTGCCGAGGCCGAGGCCTTCGCAGTCGGGCGCAAGATCCGCGTGACGAAAGTGCCGTTCAGCGCGACTCCCAAGGCGTTGATCAACAACGACTTTCGCGGCTTCGTCAAGATCATCAGCGATCCTGCCACCGGTGTGGTGCTCGGCGGATCGATCGTCGGCCGTCACGCGGCCGAACTGATCAGCGTCATCGCGCTGGCGGTCACGGCGAACCTGAGGGTCACCGACATCGTCGAGAGCCTGTTGGTTCACCCCGCTCTGGCCGAGGCCCTGGCCGAAGCGGCGGAGTGATGTTTCCCGCCGGCGACGAAGTCGCCCAACCAGCCGTTCCCGCAGGCTTGACGCTGGCGCCGATCGGTCGCCGCGTCGCCGGTCTGATCCTCGATCAGCTCATCGTTGCCTTTCCCGTGGCGA